>CAYNMA010000012.1:0-33671 GCA_964398075.1 uncultured Bacteroides sp.
TATAGTAATTCGGAGGATATTAGTGAAACTCTTTATTCATATAATTTAATCTTATATGATATAAATGAGAATATCCTTGAGAAATCAGGTGAATTATTTACTAATCAGTATTATACGCCGAATCAGATGACGCATACTTTAAAAACATCCTTTAAAGATGGCACATCTTATAAATTAAGATTAACTTTTACTACTATTAATAAATATAGTAATTCATATGATTTTAATTTAGCAATTAGCCAAAGTGCTACTTCAACAACTACAATTTCTGCTATTACTGTTGAAAATGTAGATAATTTATCTGATGAATCTTTTATCTCTAGTTTTAAAGAAGAAACAACTTTAGAAAAAGAAGAAGATGAAGGCAGAATTGCTATCAAGTTCTTCTCTAGCGATCAAAATCCTTACAATGGAAATATTTGTTTGCGGAGATCTAGCAGTAAGGATGATTATAATACATGGGATGATATTAAAATCGTTGTTTGCGTGAATAGTGTTATTAATAGTTTGCCGGTTATTTATGATAATACTGTTGAAAGTGGCGTTTGGTATAAGTATGCAGTCCAGACTATTGAAACTAATGGTGATAGAGGAATCATGAATCCTTCAGATGAAAGTCTTATTACTCCAATTTTGAGAGATTTTCATTTTGCTTTTTTAGTTGGCACTAATGGACAACAGTTAGCATTAAGATATAATAACACTATGAACTCTTATGCTTATACTTATTCAGAAACTAAGACTGATACAATAGGCGGGAAGTATCCTTTTATTACCAGAAATGGTAATATGAAGTATAGAACGTTTCCTATCAATGGTCTAATTAGTTTTAATATGGATGAAAATAGCCTTTTTGTCACAGAAAAAGATATTTACTGCGATGAGATTAGCGGAAATGTTTATACTGATGTAATTGATAGTTATAAGACAAGGCGGAAAGCACATCACATTGATGTATATGATTATAAGAGAGAATTTGATTTCAGAGAAAAAGTTTTAGCTTTTCTGCAAGATGGTAAACCAAAACTTTTTAAATCAGCAACTGAAGGTAACGTAATTGTTAGAATTATGTCAGTCGCCGCACAACCAGATCAGACAACAGGAAGAATGATAGCTTCATTTACTTCAACAGCGTATGAAGTTGCGGAAGCTACGATGGAAAATTATTTAAAATATAGTTTCTTGACTGTTGGGAATTATTCTTCCTCTTTTACGGCATATACGACTAAGCTAGGACAGCTTGATATTGATATCATACCCGGTGAGAATATTATTGCGAAAATTTGGGAGAAATATGACCATTCAACGCAGAATATTGCGGGTACGCGTCAGACATTGCAGAATATCAATGGCATGACTATTGAATTTACAGATCCACCGCTTCAAGTTTATACTAATGCGGGGGAACTGGTTGTGGGTAATAATATTCAATATGGGAGTAGTACCATCACTGTTCGTGCGGGATTCAGTAGGGTTTATGTATTTGATGAAAATATTAGTTTTACTGGGACTTATGTAGATGGGATTTTCTCTGGAGATAATATAACTGTTCTAGGCGGCGTAGATGATATCTATGACGAAGATGGTAATTTAATTAATACAATTCATATTACTGTTGATTTCTTGTACCAAGTTGGCGAAGAACCTTATGTTGAGAAACAAATTTCTAAGAGAATTACTCAAAAGAATATCGGTCAGTTATTCGGCGCTTATCAGCCAGGCTCTAATTTGTATAATGAAATATATTATAAATTCTACTATGAATGGGCTTATCAATTCAGAAGATTAAATAACGTTACTTGGACTTGCATTGAAGCAGCTCCTGGGGCGGTGTTTAAAATTATGGACGAAGCAGATGAAGCTACTGCTCAGGATGTAAGTTCTATGTATCATGATATTAATTGGACTGGAGTTCTTAACCTAGAAGGTCTTGGGAATATTTCTGGATTAACTTATATTGGGATGAGAAATTCTGACGGAACAATAGATACAGACACGTCTTGCGATATCCTCGTAGATTATTTGTATTATACAGTAGAAGGAACATATAAGGAGAGTTAAAAGATGAGCGAAATTAGTATATCTAAAGACTCTGCCTTTTTAAAAAAGCTAGATTCAGAGAATATCAAAACTTATTATGTTAAGATCGTTATTCTTGGGCCTAGTGTAGAATATAGTCTCGCAAAGCAGAGATATTTGGAAGCGGTTAGAGCTTATGGAGCGAATTCAAACGAAGCTAAAGCAGCCCTTGCAGCGACCTCGGCAATTAATAATGAAATTCCTATAAGAGAAATCCAAGGAAGGGTTTCGAGTGGTTCAATTACAATAGATGGTAGTTCTACAGTGCGGCGAGCTGGCAATATTACTTTTTTGGCAGAAGAGGAAGAAAATGATTTAACTGATGTAGATAATCTTCTTTCAATGAATAAGAAAATTAAAATTTACGTTGGAATTGAAAATACAGTTGATAAAATTCATGATGAAATTATTTGGTTTGATCAAGGAATTTTTATTATTACGCAGCCTAGTTTATCTCATTCAACAACAGGAGTAACTATCAACCTTCAATTTAAAGATAAAATGTGTTTATTGAATGGGGATTGCGGCGGTGGTCTTCCTGCCTCAGTTATCTTTGACTCATACGATCAGATAATCGGGCTGCAGGATTCCTTAACCGGCTTCCCGCAAAATCCTAATACCTATACTGTTTATGGTGTTAATGGTAGTTACTATATGTGGACTGCGGAGAAAGGCTGGGCTTCCGCAAGCAAAGATCTAGTAGGAACGACAGTATCAGTTCCGCAGAGACTATATGATATTATTCAGACTCTTGTTTGTAATTATGGCGGAGAAGATTTATCTAAAATAATTATTAATGATGTAGAACTTGAGATTAGAAATAAAGTTCGTTATACTGGAACTGAAACTTTATATTATAATTCTCTTACTGGTGTTTATACTCTTGATAGTGAAGAAGCTGCGAATAATGAAGGTGAATGGATAGCTTACAATTATAATGACGATTGCGGATATATTTATACTGATTTGGTATATCCGGGAACTTCAGGATTAGTTTCATCTATTGGAGATAACGTTTGCGGAGTTCTTGATAAGATAAAAACTGCATTAGGTAATTATGAATATTTTTATGATGTTGATGGAAATTTTGTTTTCCAAGAGATTAAGAATTACCTAAATACAACTTATGAACCTGTTGTCAGCGCAGATAGAAAATATACTTTATCTCAAGATGGCTTGATTCTTAGTGCAGAAAACTATTATATGGATTTAAGTAATACCTCCCGCTCTATTTATACTTTTGAGGAGGGGAGCGCATTACTGACTGCATATAGTAATACACCTTCTTATACGAATATTAAGAATGACTACCATATTTGGGGTAAAAATCAAGATGGTACTTGCATTCATTATCATATCGCAATAAAGGCGAAGCCAGAAGCTCCATACTCTACTTGGTCTGTAGTAGCAGAGACAGATGATGAAGGAAATTATACTGGCAAGCTTCATATTGCGGGAGCTAATGAGATTGGATATGATTATACTCCTACTGACTGGAGAGCAGAATTATATCTTCAAGGAGCACAAAAGAAGGCTTTACAACAAAGGCCAGATATATATGAGCAAGAACTACTTGATTTATTTGATGCAATTTATAATATGAAGGAAAAGAAATTTAAAGCAGATATTGTAAATTGTCCTAATGAACTTACTTATTGGTTTGATTATATCGAACCTACAGAATTATATGATATCTCTGTTGATGCAGTCGGGCCGAAGATTTATAGTTATCAGCAAGAGAAAATAAAAAAATTATACGATGCAGATGTACCTAATGTTGTTATGATAGATGGTGGCTCAAGCGCAATTTCGCAGTCTAGTTTAATTACTAAATGTGAAAGTTGCGGACAAGCTTACTCTAGAGTAGATTCAAATATTTATAGTTCTATTTCATTAGGTACTGCGGGATACTCTGCACAGGAAGTTGCTAGAGACTTGTTGTATCAATATACAGATTACTCTTCTGCAATTTCAATTACAAGCATCCCAATTTATTACTTAGATGCCAATAATAGAATTACTGTCTATGATAGAGCATCTGGTATTTATGGAGATTATGTTGTTAAATCAATTAGTGTGCCTCTTGATGCAAAGAATACAATGAGTATTTCTGCGACTAAGGCACTTGAAAGAGTTTAATAACATTAGAAAGGAGTTTAAATGAGTTATGTACTTAATCAGTTGAATCAATCTTTCGTTGATGCAACAGATCCTTCCTCGACAACTAATTATATGACTCTACAATTGTATGGAACTCCAAGAAGAAGACAGAATTCATCTGATAGCGGCGTTACAGGAGGGTCTTTAAATCCTTTCTATGATGAATGTCTTCAATTTGGTAGCTCTTTAACTGCAGGGGCAAATTATTATTTTCATGCGAAAATTAAGAGATTAACAAGTTCTCAAAAATTTTATATTTATCTTGTTAATTATGACGATCAAGGATCTTCTGATGTAAAGACTCAATATTTAAAAACTATTGAAGTACAAGGTGGAAGCACTGATGATTGGGTAGATTTTGAAATGATCTTCTCACCTCTACTCACATTTGATTGTCTTTTATTCCAGTTACAGAGAACAATAGATGATTACCGCACAAATACTAGGTATCCAAGAATTTGCTATGAAGAATTGAGTCTTATCAATAATGCAATTACAACAAAGATTAAGGCGGGGGTTGCATTAACTAAAATGGGCATTCAGTCTCATCCTGGCCTGATGCTTTGCATCAATGGGGAAGAAATTCATGTAGGGAGAAGCGGCGCCTACGAAATTCGTAATGGAATCATTACAGTTGATTCTTTTTCTGCAATATCCGCCGCTCAAGAAGATTACAATGGAACGAATCCTTTGACCGTCAATAGTAAAAGAGCAACTTTAGAGCAGTATTTATCTAGTATCGCTAATGAGACTGAGATTACGTCAAGTGATGCAACCAACAGTAAATGTATATTTGGAAATTCTAAATTGCGGGGAATGGATGCTTTTACCCTTGATTATATGTATAAGGAGGATTAATCAATGTCAGAAATGAGTTCATTCTATGGCGGAAGACAAGGTAACTCGATTGTAATTGCTAAACGATTTGACGGAATTGATATTCCTCAAGTTGCGGGTAATTATGTATATACGAGAGGCCTTTACGCAGTAGATGAAAATGGAAACTTTATTGTAACTACGAATAGTTCTCTTAGTGGAACAATCGGAGTAGGCGAGACTATAACAAGTGGCGGTTATACTCGTAGTACAACGAATTTTTTAATTAAGAAAAATAAAAATAACTATTTAGGGACAGATATCCCTAATTTTGCCTATTGGGGCGGCCATGATAATGATGGCAGTTTAATTGCGGCAGGCCAGACTTATGTATTTTATCCGGAGCTTGCGCAGGGTATGGTTCAGTTCTTCAAGCAAGGAGCTAGAACCGCGAGCGAAGTAAACTATGGCGCATACGTTATTATTGACACTATTCTTAATATGAATAGTTATAATGATCCAGATAATGGTAAGGTCTACCGCAGAGGTATGAATATTAACTCTACGGATGGTCTCGCTGGTGCAGAATATATCGGTCAAATCGTCGGCCCGCAAGGTGAGTCTCCAGAATTTGATATTGAACCATACAATAACGTTACTGCCATTAACTCTCATAGTGAAAGATCATATAATTATGTTAATGATTCAATTATCCCTGGTTCTTATACTATTGGCCAAACTAGATTCTATGAAGATGAAATTCAGTATGCTTGGGCTACAATTCGAGATGCTTTTGGTAATGTTACTGGATGTAAATTAGGTTTTAGGATGCCAACAGTAATTCAGGATTATGAAGCAAGATCTTTAAGCCCTTATAATCAAAGAGCTACTGGAACTGATGGTAAATATTACAATTATGATTTAATTAAGCAAGATGAGTCTCAATATCAGAATATTACTAAGACTTTCGCAATCAATAGTGATAATCAGTTTATTCTTGGTAAAGCTACTGATGCGGGCGCCTATGAGGTGGATTCCACAGAAGGAATTATCTATTTAATTGAGAAAACAAAGGGTTCTGAAATCTCTTACTCCTCTTGGCGAGCTGTTAATTTTGATGGCTCAACTGTAATTACCGGCTCTGATAGTAAAACTTATACCTTGCCAGAAATTAAGAAATGGTTACATCCATTTTATCAGAAATGGCAGATTTCAGTACCTCATGGATATCATGGTATTAACCCACAGGATATTGAAATTATTCATACTCATACTAAATCGCCGAAATATAATGGCGGAAGTGTGAACCTCTATAATACAGAAGAATGTTCTGATGATGATATTTACAAGACCATAACAGATGAGGATGAAACCTATCAACTATATGGAACTGGATATGTGAATGTTGAATCCTTAGATGATTTAGATGCGGATGATGAGGATGGCCGCAGCCATATAGATAAGATCGTTGGCCACTATTACATGAGATATGGCGCTGGATATGACCCAGATCCCGCAGTCCCTTATGCAAGAATTAAATTAGAGAATGGCACTTTTAAATATGTTAAGAAATCTGATTGTAATATGGATGTTCTTAGATATAAGGAAGTTGATTTCGATGATGTAGAGGCGGGTATCCCTAGATATTTTTATTTGGGCGATTATGATGTTATTGATAGGGTCACTATTTCAGAAGATGGTACTTTAACCGTATTTTATACTTGTAAAAAGCAGCCGCAAGATTTAGAACAAGTTTTAAGGTGGATTGATACAAAAGATACTGATGGTATTACTATTGATGAAGATGGTTCAATTCATATATATTATAATACGTTAGACGAAGAAGGAAAACATGAACATCAAGATTATCCAACGGTTTTAGATTGGATCACACAAGTTAGTCTCTCTACTTCTGGTAAATTTACTGTATTATATAATAATAATACGATGATTATTGGATATGATGATGACGGAAAACCAATCCGCGGTAGCCGCTATGAAACTACTTTACAATGGATTGATTATGTTGATTTTGCTACTGATGGCACTGTAACTTTTAGATGGAATACAGATACTTCAAGAACAGGAACTCCCGCATATCAGTTTAGTAATCAGATTAAATATCTTCATAATGTAGATTTTCAAAGCACAAAGACAGATCCTAGTGATACTCGGATGGACGGCTATGAGGGAACTGGTGATCAAAAGATTCACATTCAATATAATAATGATGGTCACATTGATAGACCTCTTGGGGTTCCGCTGAACTATATTATTGAAACTTGTATCAGCACTCCGACTAGTGCTTATCCAAATGCTCCATATAGTCATTTATTAGTTTATTATTCAGATCCTGATTTAAGATTAAAATATAAAGATAAATGGATTACCTATCCTAGCACTAAGATTATTGATTCTTATATTAAAGATGAAACGGCGGGGACTGAGACTCCTGTTTACCATGTTTGGACTGAATGGGTAGATTTGGGTAACGCTAGAGGCGATGCTGGCGGACTCCATATTATTAAGAATGTTTCTAAAATTAGTGATTTAACTGATTCAACAACAGGTAAAGCTATTCCACCTGAGAAATTAACTGAAAATGCGGGAACTACAGAAGGTACTATTATTAATCCCAATGGCGCGGGATGGGGATGTACTTGTGATTCTGAAGAAGGCTCTTCTACGAAGCTAATTCTTTTTTATGATTATGCTGCGGAAACATGGTATTCGATTGGAAGCGTTGATGCTAGTTCCATTGATCCAACTTATATTATTGCTAAAAGTACCCCTATTGAAGGACAGTTACCTGCGACGGCGGATGTTGGTGCTCTTAAAGTTAATGGTATTTGGTTAGCTGCGGAAACGGCAATCTTTGCTGTCTAATTTATTTAAGGGAGCTTAATAGCTCCCTTATTTTTTATTGGACGAAAGATATTAATTTGAAATATATAAAAAATAAATATTAATGAATTAGATTACAAAAAGGAGGTATGCTTATGGCTGATATTTCTAAAATTGCTTATGGTACGAATATTTGGAATATTAAGGATTCTACTGCCCGCAGCCGCATGATTGATAATACAACGAATAGTGATGTGAAAGCAGTTGTAAATTTCTTAAACGGAGTAAAAGTCAATGGCAATAGTGTAATATCGCAAGCTACCGCAGATGTTGTAACAGTTGAAGCCGATGAAACAGCTTCTGTAGACGTTACTGTCTCTACTGATGGAGTTGCTCATTTTTCTTTTTCAATTCCAAAATCAAAGTATATTCAGATTTCCGCATTCTTTAGTGGAGATACAGTTATTTTTGATAATGATGATAATTATTATACTACTTATATTGATAATGGGGTTTATATTGGAAAAGCATCGACTTAAATTAAAACGCGAAGGAGATTAAAGGACTATGGCTAATTATACAGCTGAAGTTATAAGATACCTTAGACGTAAAGGTAGTGACGGATTTAGCGAGCCTGTCTCTTATTTAGGCGCGGAGCAGCGTTTTGTAGGAGCTTTGCGTAATAGCGGTCTTAATAACTTAGAAGAGCAATATATTCTTGGTACTGATACCTACACGGAAACTTATCTTGATAAGGACGGAAATCAAATTGTCGAGAAATCTTATCATATCAATGATTCAACTCATTCTTTAACTGATTATTATAAGTTAGTTACAAAAACTTATAAAGATGGAACAATGAATGAAGATTTCTTTTTTGATGGAGATACTGTAAAATTACCAGATGATACCAATGAAGTTATTTTTGGTAATGGAACAGATCCCTTTGCTGACACCGCTGAGGTATATTGCGTAAATGAAAAAACATTTATCGAAGATAATGGAACTTTAAAAGTGTTTCCTTCTTCATATACTATCATAAAAACAGAAGATTTGTATTTTGTTACAAATAATGGCGCATCTACAGTTCATGTCTTAGGAAAAGTGACTGGTAGAAAATATGTTGATGATGGCACAAAAGAAGTAGTTAGAGAAAATGTGACTAATTATCTTAAAGTTGCTGTCAATGGAGAATGAAAGGAGATAATAAATGGCTACAGTAATATCCAGAATTGGAATTAAAGACTCCACAGGCTCTACGTATGATACAAGAGAAATTGGAGCAAAGGGTCAAAATGTAGAAATCGGTATTGATGCGGCGGGTAAGGTAATCCCTGATGTAGATACTACTACCCCTACCTCGACCAAGACTCTTACAACCGTACTAAAAGAACAAGGAGAAACTGACTCAACTTTAGAGAGTACAAAAGCTCCTAATAATCATCGATGGGCAGAGGGTGATGCTATAGATTATGGTAAAGCAGATTCTACTCATTATGGACATATTAGACCTGGTACTGGTTTATATGTAGATTCTGATTCAGCTTCATCTACTTATGGATCTACAAATGTAAATTTTGCTAATGATAAAGAAATCGCTGAGAATAAAGCAGTTCAAGCAAATGATTCTAGACTTAGCGATGATAGAAAGAATCCAGAGGCAGTGACCTTCGCAACGAGTGGCGGAGATACTGCGGGAAGCTATGATGGTTCGGCCGCTAAGACTGTTGATTATAGTACCGTAGGGGCGGCTCCCGCAGGTCATACTTCGATTAACGCAGATGCTTCTACTCTTGGTCATGTTAAGGTAGGAACTGGACTGTCCGCATCTAGTGGAACTCTTTCTGTATCTTATGGTACTGCTGCGGGAACAGCTTGTCAAGGTAATGATTCAAGATTAAGTGATGCAAGAACTCCGAAGAGCCACGCAGCAAGTACTGCCTCTTCTTATGGTGCGGGTACTGCATCTCAGTACGGACATGTAATGCTAACTGATACGTATTCAGTTACGTCGCCTTCCGCATCTACCAATGGTGCTGCTACAAGTATAGCTGCAAGTGCGTATGCGTTGCAACAGGCATACAGTACATTAAATAGTAAGATAAATCAAAATGAATATAAGGATATTACTTCAGATTATACTTCTGGAGTTTTCTCAGCTAATCTAGACAAATACAATCCTGGTAATTATATTAAGAGAACTTATAATGGTACAACTTATGTTATGGTGCTTGCTGATTATGATTATTTTTACGCTCCTTATGGTCCATGGAATGCTCTACTCTCAAGACATCATTGGGTTACCCTTGTTCTCGGTTTTAGTGCCGGTCAAATGAATACCTCGGATACAACGGCAGGTGGCTTTAAAGGAAGCTCTATGTATACTTGGTTACAAAATGATTGTCTTACTGTCATTAAAAATATTGCGGCTGATCATTATCTTACGAATCAAAGACTTATTTCTAATGGAACATATAATAGTTCTAGCGTTTATCATGGTTTTGGCTGGGAATGGTCAGATATGGCAGCTTGTCTAATGTCAGAGATTCAGATCTATGGTTCGAAGTGTTGGTCAGACTTAGGATGGTCTTGTGGAGAAGCAAATAGACAGTTAGATATTTTTAGGAATGACTCTTATATGAACGTTCTTGGTCGAGATTTTGGTCAAAGTGGGCCGAAGATCTATGAAGTTCATTGTCACCTTCGAGATATCAGTGCTGACGGTCCTGGTACGTATTTCTGTAGTGCGTACGGCGGCGGGGGTGCCGGCGGCTGGGGTGCGTCGGGCTCGCTTGGGCGGTATCCCATCATTAATTTATATTAAAATATTTAAAATAAAAGGAGATAAAAAATGGCGGTTCCAAAATATCGGAGAAGTGTGAGTAAAAAAGAATATTTCTATAAATTTAAAAAAATAGAGAAAGAAATTTTATCTTTATTAATAAGAAATTTCGGCGCTGAAGAAAATTCAGCTCCCGAATGGCTTATTAAAAATAAGAGAGACGAAATTTTAAAATCTCTAACAATAATTTCTTCTTATATTAGTAGAGCAGAAGCTATATATCCTCAAAATGAAGATATGAAAAAAGAAACTCTATTATATCAAGCGAGAGCAATTCAAGAGTGCTATGTTTTACATGATAATATTCAATTTTGTTCTGAAATTTTTTATGTAAAAAATATCAACACTTATACTATTATCGCGAATGAGATAAAAGAAGAAGTCGAACTTTTAAGAGATTGGAGAAAAGGAATTAATAAAATGGTTTTCTCTTAATTCATTTTGGGTTATTCTCTAAATAATCAGTGCTAACAGTCCTGGTACGAATTTCTGTAATGCGAACAACAACGGGAATGCCAACAACTGGGGTACGTCGAACTCGAATGGACGGTGATTGACCTTCTCCAAAAGTTTTTACTTTTGGGAAGAGTAGGCTATAAGCTGAAATAAGGAGTGATCAAATTTTTCTATAATAATTTATTTTATGGAGAAGGACAAGGAGAGGATAACCCTCCAGAAATGGTAAACTATTTTATCTACTGATATATCTTGATACGTCAAATGATATTGTAGGTAGATATATTTTAATATTATAAATATGACATTATTAGAAAAAGTCGCTAAAGAAGAGAATCTTCTAAATGCTTTCGAAGAAGCAAAAAAAGGATGTGATTGGAAGTATAGCATTCAAAAATATGATAGTAATTCTTTATATGAAACTTATAAGTTACATAATGAATTAATAAATAAAACATATGTTCCAAGAAAATATTATGAATTTATTTTATCTGAAAGAGGTAAAATAAGACATATTAAGGCTTGTAATATTAGAGACAGAGTTGTACAAAAGAGTCTCTGCAATAATATTTTAAATCCCATTCTAAAGAAATATTTGATTTATGATAATGGAGCTAGCTTAGAAAATAAAGGTGTTTCTTTTTCTCGGAAGAGGCTAGAAATTCATTTATCTAAATATTATAAAGAATATGGAAACGAAGGATATATTTTACAAATTGATTTCTCAAAATTCTTTGATTCAATTCCTCATAATAAGTTGATCGAAATGATAGAGAAGAAGCTTCCAGATGACTCAATTAACTGGCTTATTGAAATCTTAATTAATTCTTTTGGAGGAGAAAAAGGCTTAGGAATTGGAAGTCAGATTAGTCAGATTTCTGGCTTATTCTACCCATCTCCAATAGATAATTATTGCAAAATTGTTAAATCATTAAAATTTTATGGGAGATATATGGATGATATTTATGTTATCCATCAAGATAAGAAATTTCTTTCAACGCTATTAGAAGAAATTACAAAGATTGCAAATGATTTAGATTTAGTCATCAATAAGAAAAAGACAAAAATAGTAAAAATCAACAAAACTTTTACTTATTTAAAAATTAAATATTGCTTATTAAAAGATGGAACAATTATAAAGAAATTACATCGAACCTCTATAACAAGAGAAAGAAGAAAAATTAAAAAATATGCAAAAAGTAATCTTCCATATCCAGTGATAGAACAAGCTTATAAATCTTGGAGGGGTAACGCTATTAATTATTTTTCGCAAAAAAGCGTTAAAAACATTGATTCTCTATATAATAATTTGTTTATAACTCCATTTTTGAAGGGAGAAAAAGATAATCATTAGACAGATTACTATTTTATTGAATTAATTAAATAAATCTTCCGAGCAAAGAACTTTTAATGGTTTTTTGCTCGATCTTATATTGCGGCCAGCGGTCGCACATCGATGCTGAGATTTTAAATCTCACAGAAAGGAGTTCCAAAATTGATTATTAAATTTTTAAAAGATAATAAATCATATGAATTTACCTCTGGCGCATATAATATTGATGCGGAGAAGGTAAAATTTGATAGTTCAACTATTCCGGCAACAGCGGGTGGTTTTACTGTCATTAATGATAATGGCATTGAAGTAGATTATTCTCAATATAAAGTACCTTATGAGAAAACAGGGAAATATATTACTTTTACTTCAGATACTAAAGTTTATTATACTTATTTAGTATATAGTGAAACAACTGGATACGTTACGTCTCAAACAACAACTACCAAGGAGAATCTTGATAATGCTATTCTGCGGAAGTCAGGTCAGGGTAAGGAATATTCTAGCCCAGAGATAGAGACAATTCTTGATGATGATGGATTCTATTTATACAAAGTAGTAGATGGAGTTCTTACTTCAACAACAGAAGCAGAAAAGGCTGAATGGCAGAATGAGAAAGATGAATCTGCCTTAGAATCTGCTATTAGTTCTAAATTAAATGAGATTAGCTCAGCTTGTAATGCAGCGATTGTTGCGGGAATTGACTACAATGGAAAACATTTTAGTTATGATAATGATGACCAAAAGAATATCAGTAATGCGGCAACCTTAGCAATGACAACAGGTCTAGGCATGCCCTACCATGCAGATGGTGAAGCTTGTGAAGTATTTTCTAAAGAAGATATTATTGCTATCTACGTTGCAGAGGAGACTAATTTAACTTTGAATACTACTTACCATAATCAACTTAGACTTTATGTTCAGACATTAGGAACAAAAGCAGAAGTAGATGCTATTAAGTATGGTGAGACTGAATTAGTTGGTTCTTATAAAGAGACTTACGATGCAATGATTGCACAAGCTAATTTAGTAATTAAGAAATTTGTAGGAGAGAACTAATGCGGGAATCCGCTTAGAGATCTTTGACCGGGGATAGAGAAGTCTATCCCCGATTTTTGCGTATGAAAGGAGAACTATGGCAGAAGAAAAGGACGATCGCCGCATTAGCTCCATAACAGAATTAATTTATCTTTTCTTTTGTGGAGCAATTATTTATATGTCTATTGAAATAGCTTATAGAGGATATACTCATTGGTCTATGGGCATCGTAGGAGGCTTATGCTTCTTAATTATTGGTGGATTAAATAATTATATAGATAAAGATATGCCTGTTATTAAACAAGGAATTATAGGCGGAGTAGTAGTTACATTATTAGAATTAATAGCTGGATTAATCTTAAATATCTGGCTTAAACTTAATATTTGGGATTATTCAGCCGTTCCATTAAATCTATGGGGACAGATATGTTTGCCTTTCTCTTGTTTATGGTGCGGGCTATCTATTGTTGCAGTCTATGTAGATGATTTTATTAGATGGATTGTATTTAAAGAAACTTTTCCAAAGCATAAATGGTGGTAAAAGTATTAAAGAGGGAAGAAAATTAATTTCTTCCCTCTCTTTTTTCAAGCGATAAATAGTGCCCAAGTTATAATAATTTGAATAAGATGTACACTTTGATCTTGTATTAAATTTATTTTATGATTATTTGCTTTTAAATGTTCCGTTATTTTTAACAATTCTAAAATCATACCCACTTGGTTCAACTGGAGGCTTAACAAATCCCTTCATTAATTATTTGCCTGTTCGTTATAATAAGTGAACATTTCTTTGTCAGAAATAGATGTAGAAGAAGCCATATAAGCCGGAATACCTTTTCTAGCTTCAATCCAAGGCTTTTCATGATGAGAAATCATTTCTAACTGATTTCCAGAAAGTTTTCCATAGGCATCCCATACCTGATTCAATATATCAAGAACCTCACTCTCAAATATGCTCTCATCAAAATTTTTAATTTTGGGAATATCATGCCATCCAAAGTCCTTGTATTTGTGATATAACTCAGGGACAACAGGTCCGTGAACCCAAGCCTCAATGCTTGATTCAAATAGCTTAAAATGAATATCCTCCACAGTATCGTTCAATAAAGCAGTTGTCCAAGCATATCCATAATAAACGAGCTTTTGTAATTTCTTTAGAGACATAGATTCTTTTGATAGAAAAAAATTAGCAGCATTATCAACTGTATACATTTCAATATCTCCTTTCCAAACTCAGTAGATCTAAAAACAAAAAGAAATCAAGTTATTAATCCTTTGAAAAACCACTCTTGATGCACCATTTTCAAAGGGTACCTCCAACTGATGTATATTCGTCCCTTCCAAAAAATTCTTAATTCATATATTTTCTATGATCTGCTGCAACTTGCTGCTGCTGAATTTCGCAATAGATAAGAGTGGTTTCTAGTTTTGCATGACCCAAAACTTTACTCACCTCTTGAATTGGCATCCCTTTATTTAGAAGAGTTGTTGCACAGGTTCTCCTAAAACGATGCGGATGACAATGTACATTGCAACGTTGACCTAATTCCCGCAATATCTTTTCATAAGTAGAAACTTGAAGTCTCTTGTAAGGAGACTGGAGTCCAACAAATAAAGCAGAATCTTTATCTATTCTTGTATCAAGATATTTTTTTAAAGCCATCTGCGACCTTACATTAAAATAAACTTCTCTTTCTTTTGCTCCTTTTCCGAAAACAATAGCTGAACCAGTATCCCAATTTATATCTTCTCTATTTAGAGAAGCTAATTCTCCAATTCTCATTCCAGTGGAGTAAAGAATTTCAATTAAAGCTTTTTCTCTTAAATTCTTTGCGGCATCCCGCATTTTTTCCATTTCTTCATCACTAAAAGGTGATTTAATTATTTTATCTGTTTTAATTCTATTAACTGCGGCAGTTGGATCTTTAGTTATATAGCCTTCTCTTTGCAGATAATGGAAGAAGGAGGTGTAGACTCTCCGCATATTATCTAGAGTACGGTTACTTACACCGCGTTCCCGCTTATAATCAGCTAAATATTTTCTTATCTCTTGAGTTGTAATTTCAAGCGGAGACTTATCTAACTTAATCAAAAATTTAGAAAGATTAAATCTATAGTTCTCAATCGTAGCGGAAGAGCATCCTTCTAGTGATTTTACATCTAAAAATTCCTGTAAGTAATCCGTAGCCATATTCCTTTTATCCTTTCCTTTTGTTTATATAAATATTATATTATATATTAATTAAAAAGTCAATAAAGTTTATTAATTTTAATATTAATAACTAAGCTATAGTTAGCTGTGATAATAGTTAAAATAAAAGAATGATAAAGTTCATCATTCATAAAATAAAAATGGATTATAGCCCAAATTTAAATTTTAAACAATTTTCTCTCTTACCTCTTTTATCTCGAAGGTAAATATCTCATTTATGATTTTCATATAACAATGTAAGGAGCAAGAAAGGAGTAAAAAAATGTACGGTAATTATCCTTATGGCGGCGGAGGGTATATGCCATCTCAGTCGCAGTATATGCAGTATAACTCTCAGCCTAGTGGGCTTAAAGGTAGACCTGTAAGTTCAATAGAAGAAGTTAGAGCTGCTCAAATTGATTTCGATGGTAGTTTGTTTGTATTCCCAGATGTTGCAAATAAGAGAATCTATACTAAACAGATAAATCTTGACGGGACGGCTTCGATGAAGGTATATAGTCTAGTTGAGAGCTCCTCTGCGACTCCCGCATATGTAACAAGAGAGGAATTGAATTCTACTATTGAAGCTTTAAAGCAATCTTTAAATAATAGCAAGGAGTCAATGAAAGATGAATCAAAACTTAAATCAAGCAACAATGATGCAACCCTCTCTTTTTAAAAGAGCGCAAGAAATGTCTGAAGGCAAAACTACTTCGGAGCTAGAGCAGATAGCTCGTAATATATGTGCCACGAAAGGCATTGCGTTTGAAGATGCATTATCACAATTTAAACAAATGTGGGGTAAATAACCTCAGAAAGGAATCAGAATGGGAACGGAAGGACTTAGCATTAGTGATGCTATGAGCATTGCTAGAGATAACGAAGGTACATTTGGCGGGAACGGCGCTTGGGTATTCTTTTTATTTTTCTTATTAGCCTGGGGCGGTAATGGCTTGTGGGGGAACAATACCTCTGGCCGCCAAGCAGCTACAACAGATGATATTCAGAATCAGTTTAACTTTGCTGCTCTTGAGAGACAGAATAATGAGATTGTAGCAGCGGTAAAGGATGCTGCATATAATGTTAATAGTGAATCCAAAGATAATTTCTTTAATCTTGGTCAGACAGTTAGAGATGTAAAAGATGTTGTCCAAGCCAATAATTATGAAATTAATTCTGCATCTTGCGCTATTAATAGAAACATTGATAGCGTTAGATACGACGCGGCAATGAATACGAAAGAGCTTCTGGCTTCGAATTGTGCTCAAACTCAGAAGATTCTTGATGTATTAGCTGGCAATAGAATGGCAGATATGCAGAATCAAATTAACCAGCTTCAGTTACAGGCAGCTTTATGCGGTGTAATGAGATACCCGCAGGCTACAACTTATACTGCGGGACCCGCACCTTATTTCGGTGGCCCAGCACCATATTACGCAAACTGATTTATAGGAGGAGCTTAGTCTCCTCCTTTTATCCTTAGCAGGAGGGAAATATGAATTGTCCAAATAGATTTCAAAAAAGCTCTTTAATGGCTTATAATACGACTTCTCAAACAACAGGAAACAATATTAAATTTGCTAATATTTCATATGAGAGCGGCGTTAGTATTGGATTCACTGCGGGGAGCGATACCATCTACCTTAGAAATCCTGGTTTATATTATATATCTGTGGATCTAGGACTGAGTAACACAACAGCAACTACAGCATCAGTAGTACAAATGTATATTAATGGAGTAGCCTTGGCGGGAGGTCTCGCTCAAGCAACTATAACTGCGGCAGGCGATACAATACCGGGATCTATCACTGCCTTAGTGCCAGTGCCGCCGCAATGCAATAATTGTTCGTCTGGAATACCTATTACTTTTGTTATTAGCGGTACTACTGCTGTTGTTGAAAATGTAAATGCTGTAGTAATGAAAATTGCATAAGGAGAATATATAAGGCGGAAGATAGAACTAATGAAGCCATATGGCTCGATATATTAAAGCTTCAACTTGATGGCGTTATGATGCACAATGTTTTATTTGAATATTTTGAATTGAATGGCTTAACTGGTTATAAAAATTTGCATCATCATCATGCAGAAGAAGAATATTGCACTTATCTTTCTCTTGTCGAACATTATATTAAATCATATCAAAAAGTTCCTGAGATGCCTCAAATTTCAGCTCCAACAATTGAGCTAGATGGAACTACAGTAAAAGAAAAAATGGAAAAAGGTATGAATGTTTATCAAGATTGGGAGATAAGCGTTTGCCGCAAATTAGAGAACTATAGAGAAGAATTAAGTGAAACAGATGATTGTCTTAATAAATTAATAAGCAATGTTCATTGTGAATTAAAATATATTAATCTTATGCAGAATGATTTGCTAGATGGCAAATATGAAGAGTTAAATTGCTATTTAACGAGAAAATGGGGAGACTAAATGTCTCCCCATATTTTTATGTTTAAAAAGCAGACTCCTCTGAACCTATTGCTTTTAATTTTCCTGTTCTTGCTTTTGTTTTTAAATTTCCATTATTTAATAAATAGGCATGCCCAATGCAAATAGCATCAGCAATATCATCATTAACTTCAATATTATAATGTTCTTTTACAAAACTGATATCTTCTTTTTTAACAGACTCTCTTGCTCCATATCTACCGATTGAAATGCCTAAATGAGACCTCCAAGTGCTAACTGGAATAAAATCATCTTGCTCGAAGGTATAATTGAGATCGGTGTAAAATCGTATGGCGGTTTCCGCCTGGAGATACATTAAAGCTTTGAAAACTTGTTTATTGTTTTTTACATCCTCTGGAAGAGGCTCTTCCATGATAATTTTATCTACTTTATATTCTGAAAATAGCTCTTTAAATCGAGTTACCATTTTATTAATTCTTTTTATTTTTTCTGCGGAAGAAGCTGTTACACATTCATAATGAATTAATTCTTTATCTTTAAAAATTGCAACTCCGCTTGCTTTCGTGCTTCCATCAATTGACATCAATACCATTTTTCTCTCCCATCTAATAGACTTACTTCATATTGTGCTTTTGAACCCCATCCTCTTTTGATTAAGCGGAAGCCGCGTCGCTCGAGGCTATCTTGAGTTCTTTTTAAATTATTTGAAATTGTTTTCTCGGACAATCCGAGAAATTTGCTTACTTCTTTTAGAGTCATTTTATTATTTCTCCTTTTGATATATTAGAAGCAAAAGCGAGTAAAATTGAGTAAAATTGTCCAAAAAATTGGAATTTATTTTTTAAGGATATTAAATAGTAACTATCAGGGTCTAATTGAGAAGGTCTCAGGAGTTTATGTATTAGGAAGAGGTACTAATACAAATGAAACGAGTGTAAATTTTACACTTCCAACTAATAGAGGGAGTTTTCTATTATTAATTGCTTTTAATAATGTAGGAGGAAAATTTTATTTTGGCACTTGGTGGGGAAGGTCTACGTTATGGCTAACAGTGCTTTCAGCAAGCGACGGGGTTGCATCTTACTCACCAATTTTTTCTTTAGAAGATAGACTTTTTACGGTATCCAATCTTCAGCCTTATAGTGGAGTGACTTTATTTTTAGGCGGGCTTAATAATTAATAATAAATTTCCAGATTAATATATACATAATATTTTTAATGGTGAAGAATATTTTAATAGATAATGTAATGTATGTCCCAACTCACAGAAATATTACTAATTTCAAAATTAGCAAGATTTGAAACATTTGAGCTAACCTTATCAAAAGACATCCAAGTCGCAGAAACCAAGGCAGTTGGGTATCCAAAAGCCCCACATGTCAGACTGATTACAATGAAATTGCCGGATATATTATGATTAATCGTTGGTGTTATGCTTGAATTAGCAGGAATTATTTGATTTGAAACTGAGACAGTCTTTATTGCAAAATTACTTATAGATGGCTTATTACTATTTAACTAATAAAAGAAACTTTGGCTTTACAAAATGGATAGGCAAAAAAATATTGGGAAAATCCCAGAATAGATTTTCCCAAATAAAACTAAGATACTGTAACAGTAGAAGAGCTGCCCGCAAATGAGCTGCTAACTTTAACACTTGGTGTAACACTACCTGTTGCTGAGCCTTGAGCACCAACAAAATCAGCTTGTAAAACCGCTCCTGTGCCAGTAAAAGTCGGTGTAGAAGAAGTAGCTGAACTGATGCCCGTAGCAATAGATTGCGAACTAAAGGTAGGTAACGTTACTTTAGTCGGGGTGTTAGCAGAGAAGCTACCATTAGTCCAAGATAGAGTAAGCGTTTCATCGGAGACGGAAGTAGAGAATGTAGGTAAAGTACAAGAAGCTGCAGAACCCGCAGTTACAGAGCCTCCGCCAGATGCGGAGGTTGCTACATACTTTGTTGCATTAGACGTTTTAACTGTGATAGTTGGAGTTGAGACAGCCCCTGCGGGGGTGTAGTTTGCCGTACCTGAGTCTGCCGTAGTAATAGAAACAGTTCCCTTAGGTGTAAATGTCGAATTGACTGTTGAAGTCCCTACTGTTACTGTATTTGAAATTGTTCCGGATGGAGTATAACTACCAGAAGCAGAATCTTTAAAAGCGAGAGACTTTAAAGATCCCATATCACCGAACTCATGCCATGAACTATCAGTATCAGAGAAGATAAATTCTTTCTTCCCATAAATTGCTATATCACCGCTGGCCGCAGTTACACTTTTAGTATCAATAGTAATAGGATTCGTTGTTGATCCATCAGCTAGCGTAGTTGTAGTTACACCAATATAGTGCATTCCTCCTGTAATAGAGGACTTAATTGTTTCAATATCTGCGCGGGCTTGAGCGTCTTTTAGGTTATATGACGTTCCGCTAGGTAATTTAATTTTTGATAAATCTGCCATATATTTTTCTCCTTTTCTTTTACAAAGAGAAAATGACTTGTTCAGGATTATCTACGTCAATATAACAAGATATTTTATTATCCCAAGATTCTCTCTCTGCGCTAGTGATATGCCTCGTCATATCATTAATATGATTATTTAAAGTCTCTTCAATAGCTCCATTTGTAACAAAAGGTAAATCAATAAGATAAGAGGTCCCATCTCCGATTTTAATTGCGGGAATTGGTTTATCCTCTTTTATTGAATAATCAGAATAAACGCATATATATCCTTTATTCGGAATATACGAAATATCTGAATCCCATTCCTCTGTTGTCTTTACTATTGTTTTATTAGATGTAAGAATACTAATGATAGATTGTCGAGCTGCCGCATCACTAATATCATAGGAGGTTCCATTAATTTGGATTCTACTTATTTCTGACATATAATAAGCCTCCTTTAGTCTATAGAATATTTCAAAAAGAGATAAAGAAAGTTTATAGGAAAAGCCCAAGAGCAAAAATCGAAACAAAAAATCCCAAAACCTAGTTTTGTTTCAAGATTTCGATGTAGCGATCGATATCTGCCCGAAGGCTAGACTTCTGTACTTTTAGCCAAATAAAAAAGAACTTTGACGAATCAAAGTTCTTTTCTTCCATTTTTATTTTATTATAGCTAATTAGGATTCAAACAATACCTTTTTATTATAATCAAGAGCAGCTAGAAATTCGATGCGGCAGCCACGAGCGTCTGTCCATCCCTTTAAGAAATATACTGCATCGCAGCCGTCCATTATTTCAAGTGACTTTCCAAGACAATATAAAGCACCACCTGGATGGTCACTTCCAAAAAATGAATTTACTACTTCAAATCCTTGAGCCTCTAACTGGATGATTGCTTTTCTTTTATTATCAAGAATTTCTTCTTCTGTTAAGCCGTTCATAGGCTGAGAAATCATTACTTTCATTAATTAACTCCTGTACTCCCAAAACCATTAGCTCCACGCTTCGTCTCATCAAGAGAAGAAACTTTTTCAAGATCAACTGCCCGATACGGCATAATTACAAACTGGGCAATGCGGGTTCCCGGTGCCACGATCTGACTATCTGGGCTATCATTATAAATGGGAACTAGCCATTCTCCACGATAATCTGAATCAATGACTGCCACACAGTTCGCAAGCCGCAGTCCTTGCTTGGTAGCAATTCCGCTTCTGGGAAAAATTGCTCCGAAGTAACCGCTGGGGATTTCAGTAGCGAAGCCCGCAGGAATCTTTACTGTTTCGCCAGGAGAAATAAGAATTGGCTCTGAATTAGCAGAATAAATATCATATCCCGCAGCTTCTTCAGATCCTTTTGTTGGCATCTTCGCATTATCCCTTACGAACTTAATCTTCATTATTACTTACCTCCGGAAAATATCCATCTTCAACTGTGTATGCTACAGAGACAGAAGCGTCGGGATCTCTTAATTCATTAAATTTTTTCTGTAAAACTACTACCCAAAATTCTTCCTCTGGTTTATTTTTTGTTTCATTGTAATGCTTATAAGTAATTGAACTCTTCATCAAAGTGAAACGATTATCTTTTTTTGCTTCCTCTACAATTTCCATTGCACGATTCTCAGAATCTATTCTATAAGTTTCCGAAGTTGTAATCAAGTGACCTAACATACCACGTATCCTCCTCTGTTTGTTTATAAAATTCTTTAATTGTATCTAATATTTCTTCATAAGAACCTTCAAAATGATGATTACCATAACTATTAAAATTAATTGTATGAATATGATTATCAACACAATAATTATGTTTATATTCATCTGCCTCTTGCTGGTTAGTTAATGATTTGTTCCATTTTTTCATGGTATCTTTAAAATGCTGACAACCATTAAATTCGATTATAAAACGAATCGTTTTATCTGGATTTAAGATTGCAAAATCAAATCTATATAAGTTTCCTTGTTCATTTCTACAATCATCAAAAGTATACTCTCGGAAATAGGGGAAACCTAGTTCTTCTAAAGCTTGAGCAACAAGTCTTTCTCCGTATGATTTTAAGCACCCACAAGATTTAGTATCACCATTTCTGAGACATCGTCCAGAAACAGATTTTCTGCTCCCACATAATTGGCATTCGCAAATCCAATGATAACTACGGTCAGGAAAATTTTTTGGTGGCGTAGGGTCTTTAAATAAAACTTTTAAAAATCCATAAGTTTTTCCTACTTCATCTATAAAGTTATTGCATCCTCTTCCACAGGAAGTTCTTTTTCCGCTCCTTAGGTCGCTTCCAGAAAAAGCTACTTCATTGCCACAAGAGCATTTGCAATGCCAACATATTTTTTTCTGGTCTTTTAATCTTATAGGAGCAATTACAGTTAAAGCCCCATAAGTATGCCTTGTTTCATCAATAGCATTAGATTTTAATTTTATTGATTTTCCATATTCAAGAATATCTTCTTCTTTAATTTTCATATTCTTCCTTTTCTCTTTTTATCGCTGAATAATATTAATTTCGCAATCATCATCTTCAAACTTATTAAGCATATTTGCTTTAAATTTAGATAGATAACTCTCATTTCCGCACAAATCAATCTGCTTAATATTATACTGATTCTTTAAAGCATTTACTACATTAGTAACTTGATTAATACCAACGGAAAGAGATTTTACACATTCGCCATTTACATAAACCATAATTCCTTGATTCATGTCGAAAGGGCGAAAATCGCAAATAATATGTGACATAGAACCTCCCTTTTAACAATGAATTACTGCTTCTGTATAATCAAATAGATAATAGCAGAAATTCTCATTGTTTTCATCTCTAATCCAAATTTCCCAAGCGTTATTTCCATCAGCCTCAGAAATTGTAAGAACATTGCCTCTATTAAGGAAACAAGTGCGGAGTTCCTTCTCAAAAGTATCTGTACTATTCGACTCTGTAAAGTCAAAAATAGTATAATCTCTGCGGTCATTGCACAAGAGCATCATATAGTCCGGAAGATTAGACTGCATTGATTTTGCAATAGCATTAATCTTGCAGCCAATCTCAATAGGATCAAGAATTCTCTCACTATTCATTAGCTGTTTATTAGCTGCATAATAAGTTAAATCTGAATTCATCTGTGCGGTTTTCATATTCCTTTTATCTCCTTTTCATTTATAATAAAATTATAATCTATATTTTTTTAAAAATCAATTTTCATCAGTTACATAGACGTCAACTAATTCTTTAAAGTGCGGGAGCTGGAGCAATTCTTCGCAAAATTCTCTCCATTCTGGGAGTCTATGGTCATGTCTCTGATTATAGATATTCAATAAACACCGGTAATTCGTCGTCATTCTAGCTGTAAGCTCGAAGCCCGCAGGAATATTATATAGCAGCCGCAAATAATCCTCTTTATCTTTTGTTTCAAGATATTTTTCTTTAAGCTCATTAACGACAGAAAGAATGCGGGAATCTACATATTCATTACAATTATCTGTTAAATTCATTTTTGAGATTCTATGCATTGTGCTCTGACTAGACACAAATTCAAGGAATCTATATCTTTCTGCTTCTACCCAAGCTTTATTAGAAAAGGTAAGGTCAAAATTTACTCTTACTCCTGTCAGCCATTGAGCATGAGCACCATTAGTGCGGGAAGCTTTAGTAAGATTTAGACCTCGCTTTAAATGTTTTAAAACCAAGAAGAAATCAAAATGTTCTTCAGGATATTCATAAGGTTTTTCTTCTGGCAACTCAATTCCATATTTTTCAAAGAGATGCTTCTGTGGGGCGAACTCTTTTAGATATTCTTTTTCAAATTCCAATCTTTTCTTAATGGCTTGCTCTTTGTCTAAAAATGTTCTTGTAATTTTTTTACTATTAATTTCAATAGATGCAACCCATCTCTGTTTATAAGCAGACCAAAAAACTCCTGTGACGCCGCTTGTATTTGTTTCTAATTTATCTCGATTGTGGGTATTTTGGCTATGAGTGGCAAATCGAAGATTGCTTCTTCTATTATCAAAGGGGTCTCTGTTAATGTGGTCTACAACATAATGACTATCCTTTTCCCCCATTAAATAATTTTGTAATTCAATGTAAGGTTCGCTCGTAGATTGAATATACCCCCGAGAAGGGTTATAAGTCCAGCCTCTCCGACTGACGAATAAAGCATCTTCATAATCTATTTGAATTGGTTTATTACTATTCCCTACGAACATTTTAATACAATTCTCTTCCTTATTGTATTGATATTTCGTAGAAGTCTTATTTCCCTCATTAATCAGTTTATCAATCTTTAAAATATCTTGCTCTCTCCAGTATTTCACGGAAGAACCAGAGAGATCTAAATCGCCCTCTTCAGGCGTTTTCAGTAAAAATGGGTAGCCGCTTGCTACTAAACTCTCCTCAAGGTCATATACTTTTAAATTAGAAATTCTCATTAATGCTTTTCTCCTGTTTTGCGGCGAAGCCGCAATAATATTAATTTATTTGCTATATCTGCATATAGAAAATCCATTGCGGTTCATTTATATTAATATTAATCTTTTTATCGTTATCCTTTTCATTGAATAGGGGATGATATTTGTTAATAAGAATGTATTCAAGAATATCCATTTGCCTTGCAGTTTTACAATTAAAATAATATATACTTCCTACAAAATTTTGTAGTTTATCTTTTTTATGCTCAAAGATTCTTTCTTCTATCGGCCTTGAAGTTTTTCCGATATAGACAATATTATTTTTTTCATTAACATACTTATAAATAAAAAACCCTTTTTCCTTTTTTGAAGATTTTTTATCTTTTTTATTTTTGCTTTTGGGTATTCCAGCTGAAAAAGATTCTTTCTCGATAGGGCGTTTACAAAATTCAAAGAAACGATAAGTATTTTTATTATTTTCTTCTGCTACGAGATACCCCTTACTAATTAGAGTATCTATGGCTCTATGATAGGTACTAGCACTAACATTCATTTGCTTACAAAAATTTGCTTTACTTAAAGCAAAAGAATAACCGTTTTGATTTTTTGCAATATAAAACCAAAGTTTAAATTCGTTTCCGTTAAGAGTCATTCCTGCATTTTCTGCCGCAGCAAGATTAATAATACTATAAGGATGCTCTTTATCGGAAGCTTCCTTATTTACAATAACGATTTTCTGATTTTCTACTACTTTCATTTAAAAATCTTTTCCTTTATATAAAATTCTTTGATTTTTGCTACCTCTCCATTTCAGGGTTATATCCCTTTGCTCTTCAACATAGGGGCCGTCTACAATTACATCACAAAGTTGAATTACTTCCCATTCTTTAGAATTTTTATTAAGAGAATCAATTACATATCCCGTATATAGCCAAATTGTTTTTTGTGGCAATTCTTTTCTAATTCTGAGGATAAGATTCTTTACAGCCTCTAAATTATATGATTCTAAAGGGTGACCCCCGCTTATAGTAATTCCATCAACATAACTTTTATTTAAACAATTAAGGATATAATTTTCTGTAGCTTCGGTATATTCTTGTCCAAAAAATCTATTATGAGTTTTAGGATTAAAGCAACCTTTGCAATTTAAAGAGCATCCGCTAACCCAGATAACCGTGCGGAAGCCCTCTCCATTGAGGGCATCGCAAGGTTCAATTCCACTATAGTACATATTACACCTCACAAGAGTGATTAACTCTATGAGCAATCTCTTTCATCTTATTATCAACAGATTTCCTCTGTGCAAGATCTGAAAAATATCCACACAATCTTCTAATCACGCTCATTTTATAAGGATTTCGATTTCCGCAGCATGGACACTCGAAATCCTCGTTCTTAGTTCCTATTGTTTTCATCATACCTACATAACCGCATTCAAAGCAACGATCTGCCGCAACATTTACTCCGAAGTAATGGCATTTATCATAAGCATAAGTGATAACATCTTCAATAGCCTTTAGATTCTTTGTTGTATCACCTAATTCAACATACTGAATTGCGCCACCTCTTGGAATCCAAGACATTTTACCTTCAAGATCAATTTTATCAAAGGCAACGATATTTTTATTTGAAGGATAATGGAAGGAATTTTCATAATAACCTTCATCATTAACTCCTTTGATAATTCCGAAATCTTTAATATCTTGTTTACAGAACTTAGTTGCAAGAACTTCTGCGGGAGTTGAATAAAGAGAAAAACCAATATTAGTTTCTGCTTTCTTTTTATCGCAGTAGTCAGAAAGGAACTTAATCATCTTTTGTCCCTTTTTAACCATTTCTTCCCCATCTTCGAATGACTTGCCATAAAGAGCTTTTAAAGCATTATAAACACCAACATAACCAATGGAAATAGAGGAACGATCTTTGTAAAGGAGTTTCTCAATTGTTTCTTCTGGATCTAGTCTATCGACAATTCCATACATATAAAGGATTGGTGCCTGTTTTGCTTTCACGGTCTTTAACTGATTGTGTCTAATCATATGAATGGGAATTACATAATTATCAAGAGTATCTTGAAGCAGCTTATAGAATTTATCTTCGTTACCTTCTGCCATAATAGCATGACGGACAAGGTTTACACTGACAACGCCTTGATTGAAGCCGTAAGGAATGAACTTTCCGGAGGCATCCTGGATTGGTTGGAGAAAACTTCTGCAGCCCATTGGGGGTTTGTAAGATCCTGTCACTTCTACTATCTTATCATAATTAAGATAATCTGGATAACACCTTAAACTAGAGCATTTTACAGCAAGCTGGAATAACCAATAGTAGGGGTCATTTTTTTCTAAATTATTACCTCTGCGGAGTTCGAATACCATCTTTGGAAATTCAGGCGTTTTGCCTCCAAGTCCACGAATACGTTGATTCAAGAATCCTTCGCAAATCATTGCTTGTATTTTCTGGGTTTCCGCATCTGCCGTTTCGTCTACTGTATTAACTTCTACTGTTAAAAATGGTGACTCACCTCTTGAGTTCATTAGAGTTTGAATTTCATATTCAAGACTCTGACAACCATCTTTAATTTCTTTCTTTAGATGCTCCCAAGCATAGTCCTCTTTAATATCGTCATCAGAAATCCATTTATTAGCATCTGCTCGATATTTTTCAAGGCTTTTCTTCGCATATCTTGATAGACCTCTTGTCAGATCTGGGAAAGTAACGCCACCATAGCAATTAGAAGATACATGACTAGCAATCTGACTAATAAGAGCAATAGCAACAGCGAATGATTTTGGATCTTCAATAGAAGCATTTCCAATGACAGCTCCATTCTGTAAAGTATCTTCCCAATTTACATTAATGCAATTAAAAATTGGGAGTCCTGCATAATTCATGTCATGGACGTACATTCTTTTACAATGCTCTTCCATTAACTTCTCTGGGAAAAAGAGTCTTCTTGCTTGGTCGATAATTGTAACATCGGCAATCATAGGTTTCAAAGCTTGGAGCTTCTTACCATCTTTATTTGCATTGTTGCGAGTTTCTTCGCTAGTTCCATTTTTGACCCCATAGATTTCATAGTCAAGAGCTGTTCGAGCTTCCCTTACGGCATCTCTTTTGTAACGATAGAGGATATAAGCTCTAGCGACATCCTTGCGGCGGGTTGCCATCAATCCTTTCTCAACGTAATCTTGAATTTCTTCAATTGAAAGTTCCTTTTCTTCAGCGATTTCCGCAATGTAGTCTGCAATGTTTCCACTCTTTGCTAGAGCATAATCTGTGACTTCACCATCAACCTCTTTGAATGCTGCAAGCACAGCATCAATAATTTTAAACTTATTAAATTCCTGGCGAGTGCCATCACGCTTTATAATGTCTTTCATAACGTCCTCCTTAATTATTTTTGTAGTTTAAAGGCGTATAATGTATATGAAATTTGCACTAGATTATTTCACTTCTCTTGATTATTAAATTGTTTCAATTTTATATCGCTTTTTCCAATCAGATCTTTTACTGAAAAGAGGAATCCAAAAGCAATGAAGATTCTCCGACTCAGTTCCTATTAAATCTACTGGATCGAAGCCTAAAAACTTTATATATCCGCAATTAGGACATTCAACGCTATACTCTGGAACTTTATACTTTATAGAATAGAAATTTGGACTTACCATTCGATAAGACCAATCTTCTTTTGATTCAACACAGAAAATACAGTTACATTTATCACAAATCATTTCAATATTAGCACCAAAACTATTTCCCGCAATAATTTTCATTATTTATAATCTCCGTAATTATTAGTGATTTTTTTTCTGCATAAGATCAATAAACTTCTGCATATACCAGTCACTCTTTGCTAAATCCTCTGCACCATTCTTATCTGCTGCACGATAGCGATATTTCCAAACATTGCATAAACAAAAGTCTGCTACTGCCTCTCTACCAAAGACCGCGATCATTTCATCGATACACTCAACAGAATTTTCTCTATTATAATGCTTCGGGCTATTTACATTATCACTCATATTTTTTAACCTTCCTTTTATTTAATAAAAATATTATATCATATTTTTATTTAAAAATCAAAGATGAGATGAACTTAATAGTCCATCTCATCCTCTTCAAGAGTTCCGTCACCAGAGAGCCTCTCATGACGAAGAATAATCTCATCTCCTACAACTTTATCAATATGGTATAATTGATGCCCTTCTGTCTTGGCATACGTTTTTGCGACCCAAGTATCTTCTCTGCGGTAGCCGGTTACAAGAATCATATTACCTCGGCCAAACCAGCTTTTTTCTAGAACCTTTTTACTACCATCTGATTGAATCTGACTAACTTGGCGCTTGAACATTCCATAGTAGTCTCGTGAAAATTTGACTTGAACTACTCCTGTAGTAGTCAAGAGAGAAACAGTACATCGAGAATCATCTTTCGCAATTACCGTTCCCGCAAGTCTATTTAATTTATAAATAGGGATTTCTTTTCCTGACTTTTTAAAGAAATAATCAATTTCTGAATCTGGAGAAAGACTATTAAAGTCAACAATCCCGTATCTATTCAGATTAACATGAGAAAGCTCATGCTCTCCATGATAAAAGCAAAGCGCATTCATCTCCCATGCAGAAAGCGTACCTGCGGCATACTTATTCCACACTTCTAAGAATAACTGTTCATTATACTTCATAAGAATTTCTTCTTGATTATCTTTTAGCCAGTCTCGTGCGGCGTCCATTTGCTTCTTATAAATTTTATCCCAATCGGTCTGAAGAATACAAACTGTTCCATTGAATACCTCAAGCTTATCTTGCTCTTCAGAAAAAAACTTCTCAAAGAATTGAACGCAAATATCATCGAATGTATAATATTTATTCCATTTTCTCGCTTTGAGATATTTCGTAAAATTGAACACTCTAATTTGCATTTCTAATTCTTTTGGAATTAGACCACGCTGAATTAAGCCATTAAAATTCTGTAAAGTCAATTTCTTTTTCGGTTCGCAGATATGACTAATATAATATGCCATAATCATTTTGCGATTTCCGCAAAAATCCTGATCTATCTCATCGAAACCTCCCGCTTTAATAAGATTTAAGATACCGACTTTAGTGATCGGGCATCTAGCCATAAAATCTTTAATCCCGGTATACGGACGTCCGCATTTTATCTTTTCTATTGTTTCTGAATTAATTCCACTAATTGCCTTTAAGCCATAAAGAATACGATTATTCTCTACATCTGGCTTAAAGCCATAATCAGAGTCATTAATATTAACAAGAGAGACTTCAATTCCTTCTGCGGTAATCGCTCCAATGGCGCGAGCTATTTTCGCATAATCGCTACCTTTTTCTTTAAGATCTTCTCCTTCCGCCTCTAATGAACCACTATTGACAACTAGACAAGCTGTATTCCAATAGATAGGATTCCATCTAGTCGCAATATAAGCCGTCTGGAAACCAATAAAACTATACGCAAGCGCATGAGGGTCAGAAAAACCATAACCAAGAGAAGGAGACACAATATAATTCCATAAATAATTTGCAATAGCTTCTGACTTTGCTGTTGTAAAAACTTTTTCTTTAAGAACTGGAATTTCGCTCATTCTTTTCTTCGAGATCGTTTTCCTGGCCTTATTAGCTTCAGCTAGACTAAAGTTGCACAGATCGGGGTCCATAAGACTTTTCATGATACACTCTTGGGAAATACCAATGCCATATGTATTACCAACATACTTATTGAACACTTTTTTTTCTTGTTCTGTTAAATGATATTTATTCATTTCTTGCTCAACAAGAGAAGGATTGTTTTTATATCTTACATATTTATCAAGCCATGTTTCTGCTCCTTTTTCTGCGGTCATCAGACGAATTAAGCCATTTGTAGAAGAAAGTTCAATGATATTCTCCGGCTTAACTTTTTTAGCTCCCTGGCGGCCGACAGCTGAATCTAACTGAAAAAGATCTAGCACCGATGCACTTTGAATCGACGCCCAAGTTGCTTTATCCTCAAGAGGTAAAACATCTGGATGAAGATATTTATTATAAGCTTCCCGCAAGCCTAACTCTTCCTCAATTTCTCCATCCTCTTGTAAAAACTTAATTGCTTGGAGAATCTTATCCTGGACCTCTGTCACTAGGAGGTCGAACTTTGTAGCGCCCGCGAACTCTGAATCATGCAAATCCCATTGAGTAACGATTTCTCCACTAGGCGTTTTCATATATGCACCAAATTGATAAGGATCTTCATCCAAAAATAATACTCCTGATGCGTGTCTACCTTTTCTTGAAATCATACCTTCGACACCAAGCATAATCTCTTTTAGTCCAGGATACTTCTCAACTTCTGCAACGAATGCAGCAATCGGCTGATATCCTTTATCTTTATTACCATAGAATACATCAGATAAGCTTCTTACGAAGCCTCTCTCAACAGGAATTAACGATGATAAATATTGAGATAAATCATTATCGAGACCTTCCGGATATTCTTCACTTCGATATCCTCTCATTGCTGTCTGTACAGCACTTTTTGCTGATTCTGTACCAAAAGTACAAACATATACGCAACCAAGGTTTTCTTTTTCTACTTCAGTTAAATTTAAAGAAGGATCGAAATTCATTCCTCTTGTTCTTTTAATTTCTTTAAGAATTGCGGGAATGCGGGAGGGTGCGAGATCTAGGTCAATATCTCCTAAGCCCGCAGTGTCACGATTCATATATCTCCAGAATGGAAGTTGCCATACAACGGGATCTAGAGAAGTAATGCCCAATAAATAATGATTTAAGCCAGTTCCCGCACTTCCTCTTCCTACGCCAACAGGAGAACCCAACTGCCAGAATAAATCAATATATTTTGAAAGAGTTACTGGATAACTGTACATATTAGTTCCTAGTCTTTCTCCTACAACTCTTTTAATATCAGCTTCTTCTTCAAGCGTATCAAAATATTTTTTATTATCCTTACCAATCTCGACTAATTTATTATAGCATTTATTTACCCAATATCTATTTACTTTGTCGTCAGATTCAAACATAGCATTTAGAACTGAATAATCTGCGGGAAGAGGGGACTTTTTCTTCGAGTATTCTTCAACTGAAACATGAGGAATTTGCTGAGGATGCTCCAGATCAAACACTTCAATTTTATTATAAATTTCCATGCTATTTTTACACATCGTTTCATACATATCTACAATAGAAGAAGTAAGATTTTCAATAATCTCCTCTTCTGTTTGGAGATAAGCATAAGAATAAAATTCTGCTGTTTCTCGCTCTCCGCCTCTGGAATTAAGAAATGCTTCATGTGTGTACCGATCTTCCTTACGCAGATAATGAGCATCCGACCCTAACACCAACTTTAAATTAAAACACTGAGCCAGTTCTACCATTTTTTTATTAACGATAATTTGCTCTTTTCCCGCGGCGGGAGCTACTTCAAGATAGAAATCATCGCCAAACCATTCTTTAGCCCAGAAAATAAAGTCAATAATTTTCTGCTTTGCTTTATTCGCAGTTTCTACATCACCAATTCTTCGCGCGGACTCCATCTCAAGAATATTAGACGAGACCTCTCCCGCAAGGCACGCAGTTTGAAGAATCATATGACCTCGGTCGCCGCCAATTACCATCTCTACTTCTGCTTTTGTAATCGGGACTCTTTCCATTCCTCGATCGAAGTAGCTATTTAAATTTGCGATAGAGGACATTCTTCTAATCTGTCTTGCGCCAATTTTATCTTTAGCATACCAAATAATATGATGATACTTAATTCCATTTTCTCTTGTGTCAACTAAATATCCTTCTTCACCTAAAGCAATCTTAAAATCAGAGCCTTCTTTAATTAATTTTTGTTGAATTTGATTCGCTTTAATCCAACCACTAACGCAACCGTGGTCTGTCAAAGCGATTCCTTTTAACCCTATTTCTCTTGCATAGGCAACTGTAGGCTCTAGTCTATTCGTTGCATCTAGTAATCTGAGGTTACTATAGACTGAATGGAGATGCGTTTCAAAGCGGGGCGAGTATTCCATTTAATTCAATCCTTTCGTCTAAGCTAGGCATATTTATTGCGTCTCTAAAGCCACCTGAAGACTTGAAATACATAAAATTGCCCAAAAAAAGATGATTTATTTCCAAGTTTTCTCCTCTTTCTTCTTTTATTTATAAATATATTATATCATTTTTTTAAATAAAAAACAAGGAGATATTTCTATCTCCTTTAAAACGTTTTTCTATTTAAATATCTTCATAGTAAAAATCAGAACTACCCGTCATATTAAAACTTTTATCTGAGCCATCTGTACAATAAAAAGTAAACTTTGTATCAACCTGTGAGCCAGACTTATGACCATCTCTAGTCTTAATAGTATCAATTACTTTATTAGAACTCTGCATTAAGCCAATCCAATAATCAGCTTTCTCTTTTGTGCTACACTTTACAAGGATATCCTGAACTCTAATACCCCAGCTTCGCATATCGCATCCCGCCCAGTAATAGCCATCAAGAGTCTTAAATCCATGAATATTATTCCAAGACGGCGGAGGGGTCTGAACTGCGGTATGGTCATAGAAATGCTGACAATTATTCATTGAGGTTGTTGCTGAACCAATATTCTTCTTATTTTTCTTTTTGAAGCACATAGTATCTT
>CAYNMA010000013.1:0-32688 GCA_964398075.1 uncultured Bacteroides sp.
CGACACGGGGGCTCGATACGGTATTCTTGTTCAGTCCACTGGACTTCACTCGCTCCGGCAGACTCAGTGCTTCGCACCTGCCTTCGCTTCACGTCTCCACAATCGTAGCATCGTACAATTATAATCGTCATAAAATCAACGGAGAGGAGGAATAGGTATTTTGTAGCAGATTAGAGTGATTGTAAGTTGTTGAAAATCAATGCAGAACCCTTATAAGAGTCTTATAAGGGTGTCACATGCTCCGGTAATGCTCCGGTAATGGTAGGGTTATACGCTCGAGAAAAGCGGCTGAATTGCGGGGGAGGGGATTTGGATGGGGTCGGGATGAAATAGGGGAGTTGTAGGGGTTATTGCGTGGAAGTTGGTGGGTTGTTTGCAATAACGACAATTATTCGTACCTTTGCAGCGTGTAATTATCTTGCCTAGGGAGGCTCTTATGGTGGGGATTTGACTTGGAATGTCGGTGAGAGGATGGAGTGTGGGTTTGGAAAGAGTACGGTGAATGCTGGTTGATAGTGGGTGAAGTGTGGGACGAGTGTGTGGCGGAAGTGGGGAGAGTGTTGGCTGAGTATTGGTCGAGGATGGGGCGGAAGTGGGGTGAGTGAGGGGTGAAAGTTGGGAAAGTGTGGGGCGGAAGTGGGGTGAGAGTGGGGTGGAAGTTTGTGGAGCGTGGGGTGAGGATTTGGAATGAGCATAATAAAGACTAAATAAAAGTATTGATGAAGCGGTTTTTTCAGCATATTGGGGAGTACACTCTGCTCATGGGGCGCGTGTTTCGTGTGCCGGACAGGTGGGGTATGTTCTTCCGTCAGCTCTCGAAAGAGGTTGAGAAACAGGGCATCCAGTCGTTGCCTATAGTGATAATCATCTCGGTGTTTATCGGTGCCATCATGACGATACAGACGAAGTTGAACACATCGAATCCGCTATTGCCGACTTATACGACGGGTTTGGTGACGCGTGATACGTTGTTGTTGGAGTTTTCGTCGACCATCATGTGTCTTATCTTGGCGGGTAAGGTGGGGAGTAACATTGCGTCGGAGATAGGCACGATGCGCATCACGGAGCAGATCGATGCGTTGGAGATAATGGGCGTGAACTCGGCTAACTACCTGATATTGCCTAAGATCGTTGCCTTTGTGGTGATGATGCCTATCCTCGTTGTCATCTCGATGGCGGTAGGTCTGGTAGGCGGTTACTGCGTGGGGCTGTTTTCTGATGTCATTACGGTGGCGGATTACTTGGTGGGAATACAGTATGCGTTCATACCGTTCTACGTGTGGTATGCCATCATCAAGTCGTTGGTGTTTGCTTTTCTGATCACCTCGGTGGCGTCGTATTATGGGTATTATGCCTACGGGGGTGCGTTGGAGGTAGGAAAGGCGAGCACGAATGCGGTGGTGAACAGCAGTATCCTTATCCTTTTCTTCAACTTGTTATTGACTAACTTAATGCTGAACTGATATGATTGAGGTGAATGATGTATGCAAGTCGTTCGATGGGGCGCTGGTATTGGACCATATCAACACTGCTTTTTACGACGGGAAGGTGAACATGATTATCGGTCAGTCGGGCTCGGGCAAGACGGTGCTGATGAAGAGCGTTATCGGGTTGCATAGGGTGGATAGTGGTCGTATTGAGTACGATGGTCGTAACCTGCCGGACATGAAAGAGAAAGAGGTGCGGCTGCTTCGTCGGGAAGTGGGTATGCTGTTCCAAGGTGCTGCGCTGTTCGATTCGCAGACGGTGATAGAGAATGTGCTTTATCCGCTTGAGATGTTCTCGCAGATGAACAATAAGGAGAAGGAGGAGCGTGCAAAGTTCTGCTTGCAGCGTGTGAACATTGACCCTCGTGCGTACGGTTTGATGCCGTCAGAGATTTCGGGCGGCATGCAGAAGCGTGTGGCTATTGCCCGCGCGATTGCGATGAACCCTCGATATCTGTTCTGCGACGAGCCAAACTCGGGTCTCGACCCTAAGACGAGTCTGGTTATTGACCGGCTGATTAAAGAGATTACGGAGGAATATAACATCTGTACGATCATCAACTCGCACGACATGAACTCGATCATGGAGATTGGTGATAACATCACGTTCCTTGCCGGTGGTAAGAAAGAGTGGCAAGGGAGTCGCACGGAGATATTCACTGCGGACAATAAGGCGCTGGAGGATTTCGTGTTTGCCTCCGAACTATATAAGAAAGTGAAACATGCCGTCACGGGCAAATAAATGATAGAAACAATGAAGAGACAACTGTTCTTATTATGCGCAGCGCTGCTGTTTGGTACAAGTTTTGTTTTAGCACAGAGTAAGCCGCAACGAGTACCGGCAATCCGTACTCCCATCGAGACGGTGCAACCTAATGGCGATACGCTCGTTATTCGCTTGCACGGCGATGAGCATTGGCATTGCACCACGACGCTCGATGGTTATCTAATCCGTGAAAACGCCAAAGGTTACTATTGTTATGCGAAGAAGAAAAGCGATGGCACGGTTGTTGTCACACGCCGCATAGCACACAATGAGCAGGACCGGACCTGCTGTGAGAAGCGTTATATCAAGAGGCATATCTCGCAGCCCTATCCGCCAAAGAAGAACGATTAGATAAACAATAAGAACAATGAAAAAGACTATTCTCAGTGCACTCTGCCTCACGGCTACGGTAGCCACGATGGCAGTGCCTGCGTACAAAGGACCGCGTGAGGTGACGCTCGCTGACGACAGCAAGGTCACGCTCTATCTGCACGGTGACGAGTATTTCCACTATTTTACCACCGAGGACGGCACTTGGGTGCAACTCACTGCCGACAAGCGATTGGACACCCTCGAGGCATTGACCGATGAACAGATTCAAGCACGCCGTATGGCTGACCGACGCTATGTGACCAACAAGGAGATACCGCTCAATATCGCACCACGGGGATTAGTCATTCTTGTTAACTTCAACGACCTTGCCTTCCAAGCAGAGAATACTCACGAGGCTATGGATGCCATGTTCAATGACTCGAACTATTCGTACGGAGGCATGACGGGTTGCGTGCGTGACTATTTCTCGGAGCAGTCGTTTGGGCAATACCAACCTCAGTTTGATGTGGTAGGACCAGTGACGGTGAGCAACGGCATGGCGTATTATGGTGGTAATAATGGAAGTCTTACCGATGCCAATGTTGACGAGATGGTGCAAGAGGCGTGCGAACTGGCGCATGACGCTGGGGCGGACTTCTCGCAATATGACAACGACGGCGATGGCAAAGTCGATTTCGTATTCTTCTACTATGCAGGTTACAGCGAAGCTGAGACTGGCGACGCGGACAATATCTGGCCTCACTCTTCTGATGTGAGTGGACGGCAGAATATCGTGCTCGACGGTAAGAAAGTAGCCACTTATGCTTGCGCATCGGAACTGACATCGCAGACTAAGAACCGTGCAGGTATCGGCACTTTCTGCCATGAGTTCAGTCATGTGCTTGGTCTGCCAGACCTCTACTATACAGGTAATCAGAACCTCACACATAAGACGATGGGTAGTTGGGATGTGATGGATTATGGTCCTTACAACAACAATGGTCGTACGCCTCCTGCCTATTCGGCTTATGAGCGTTTCTTTATGGGTTGGATTAAGCCGGTGGTACTGAATAAGCCGCAAACGGTTACGATGAATAATATCAACTCGACGCGTAATGCTTGTCTTATCGATTCCACGGGCGAACATAACTTGGTGGGCAATAACCCTACGCCGGCAGAATTCTTCATGCTTGAGAACCGTCAGCGGAGAGGTTACGATACCTATCTGCCTTGGCACGGACTGATGATTACGAAGATTAGTTATAGTTACTATAAATGGAACAATAATATAGTCAACAATACCGCCAGTGCGCAGGGAGTTGACCTTATTGAGGCTAATGGTAATGCACCTAAGGGTTCGCAGGGTAAGAAGTCAGACTTATTCCCGAATGGGGCGACATCGTATACACCTTATGAGAAATATCCTATTACGAATATCAAGGAGATAGCCGTTGAGGGAGGCGATAGTATCATTGTGTTTGACTTCATGGGTGGTGGTGACTCGCTCGACTTGGCTACGGAGAACATCTTCGACGAGGAAGAGCAGGTGATAGCCATCTACAATATCATGGGACAGTTGCAGGGCACGACTAATATCACGCAACTACCGCAAGGTTATTATGTGGTCTGCACCAATAAACGCGCAAGGAAAGTATCGGTACGATGAGGATTATCTCCTATAACTTGAATGGTATTCGTGCTGCAATCAGCAAAGGGCTTCTGGACTGGCTATCGACTGCCAATCCAGATGTTCTGTGTATTCAGGAGAGTAAGGCGCAACCTGAGCAGATAGATACTGACACTTTCCAGAGGTTGGGGTATCATGCTTATATCCATTCGGCGCAGAAACGGGGGTATAGTGGGGTAGGTATCTTCTCGAAACAAGAAGCCGACCGTGTGGTAGTGGGTATGGGGATAGAGCGATACGATGCAGAAGGGCGTGTGCTGCGTGCTGACTTCGGCGATATAACGGTGGTGTGCGTGTATGTGCCTTCGGGTACGACGGGCGGTGAGCGTCAGACCTTTAAGATGGCGTTCTTGGAGGATTTCATGCACTACCTCGATGCGCTGCGCAAGGAGCGTCCGAACATTGTCGTTTGTGGCGACTACAACATCTGCCACAAGCCTATCGATATCAATCACCCTGAGCGACAAGTGGGTGTGTCGGGCTTCTTGCCTGAGGAGCGTGAGTGGCTCGATCGCTTGGAGGCATCGGGTATGATTGACTCGTTCCGTGTATTCGACCAGTCGGCAGAGAAATACTCGTGGTGGAGTTACCGTTTTGCCTCTCGTTCGCGCAATGCGGGTTGGCGTATCGACTACCATTGGGTGTCGGAACCGTTGCGCAGTCGGCTCGTTGGGGCAAAGATATTGAACGATGCGGTGCACTCGGACCATTGTCCGGTGGAAGTGGAGATTAGTTGAGTGTTTAGAGTTTAGAGTTTAGTATTGAGATTAGTTGAGAGTTGTTAGTTTTTTGAAGAACTAGAAGGACCAGAAGGTTTTTAATATAGTTGAGTTATGGAAGATGATAGTCTTGTATTACGAACGGAGCATTTGGTGAAGCGATATGGCAAGCGCACCGTGGTGAACGATGTGTCGATTGAACTGCATCAAGGCGAGATAGTGGGTCTGCTGGGTCCTAACGGAGCGGGCAAGACCACTACTTTCTATATGACTACGGGGCTTATCACTCCGAACGCAGGTAGTATCTACTTGAGCGATAAGAATATCACGCAATACCCTATGTACAAGCGTGCTAAGTGCGGTATTGGTTACTTGCCGCAGGAGGCGAGTGTGTTCCGTAAGATGACAGTGGAGGATAACATCCTCTCGGTATTGGAGATGACCAACTTCAGCAAGGAGTATCAGCACGAGAAGTTGGAGCAACTCATCAAAGAGTTCAACCTCAACCATGTGCGTAAGAACCTTGGCGACCGACTCTCGGGTGGCGAACGCCGTCGTACGGAGATTGCACGCTGTCTGGCTATTGAGCCTCGTTTCGTGATGCTCGATGAGCCTTTTGCCGGTGTCGACCCTATTGCCGTGCAAGAGATACAGGATGTAGTGTGGAGTCTGAAAGATAAGAACATCGGTATCCTTATCACAGACCATAATGTGGACGAGACGCTGCAGATTACTGACCGTGCTTACCTGCTCTTTGAGGGTAAGATACTCTTCCACGGTACGCCTGAGGAGTTAGCCAATAACCCTGTGGTGCGCAAGAACTACTTAGGGCGAGACTTCGTATTGAAGAAGAAAACGAAAGTGACAGATACACCATCAATTGACGCACAGTGAGACGACTGATCTACATACTACCTCTATTTTTCCTTTGTTCCTGTTCCTATATCCTCAGTGCGGATGTGGCAGTGACGGAGTGTGAGGCGATGCCCGAGGGACGTGCCGCCGCCACGGCTTTTGTGTGCAACGGTGAGGGCTATGTCTTTGGCGGCAGAACGCAAGACGGTACTTATCTCAATACGATATGTAAGTATAACCCTAAGGACGACAGTTGGACTAATCTTGGTGCAACACCTCTCAAGGCGCGCGTGAATGCGGTGGCGTGTGTGATACGCGACACGGTGTATATTGGACTGGGCTATTGGCAAGGGCATGTGTATGTTGATTCATGTTACTTACAGGACTTCTGGCAGTATGTTCCTATGACCAACGAGTGGAAGCGGTTGACCGATTATCCAAACCATGAGACCGATGGTTGCATCTGTTTCTGCGACTCGCAGCATGTCTATACTGGCTTTGGTTTTGATGGTAATCACACTCGCAAGATGTTTACATATAGTCTGCAAGACTCTATTTGGGTGCAACAAAGCATCTCGAAACTGAGTATCCCAACGGCGGTGTTTGCACCCGTAGGTGCACAAGCGGGTGACCGTTACTTCATGGGTACAGGGTTCACTACGGAGAGTTCGAATCAGTGGTATGAGTATATCCCCAAGCAGAGTCGTTTTGTTCGACTCACGGTGTTGCCCGAGAAAGGACGTGATAGTGCAGCCGCTGCGGGTAATAGTACGCATGTCTATCTTTTTGGCGGACAACGTTTTGGTGGCACGATGACTACCTTGGAGTATTATGACGATGTGCTGCGCTATTCGACTGCTACGGGGACTTGGGAGTATTGCGTGAAGTTACCTTATGGGGGTGTCATCGAACCATACGCTTTCACTATTGGTGAGAAAGTATATGTCGGAGGCGGCGAGACACGCGATGGACGCGTGATGAGTAACTTATATCGGTATGAAGAATAGACTGTTGATAGTGTTATGTCTCTGCCTTAGTAGCCTCAGCGTTCGTGCGTGGGACTTCTGGCCTTTGCCGATGGACGACCCTGATACGGAGCGTGATACCATTGAGTATGGCTTTGCGGCATCGGCAGTAGCCTCTACGGGACAGTATGCACCGTTCTTTATTCAGTCGAACCATAATGGTGATATCTCACAAGAGCCTTTCTCGGGAAACTTGTCGGTCTATTTCGGTAAACGTGCCACCCGTCCGCATCGGTGGTTTGATTACGACTTTGCCGTGGAGTTCTCGGGGCGTATTGATGATAAGTGGCAACAGCAGAAACATCCGGTGACGGGTTATTTCAATCAACTCTATGCGCATGTTCGGCTCTATGTGTTTGATATCACAGCCGGTATCACGCCTTATCTCTTAGGACCACAAGACCCGATGCTCTCGACGGGCGGTATGCTATTCTCGACGAATGCGCATCCTATTCCTCGTGTCACAATAGGTATTGACCAATATACTGCAGTGCCTGGTCTGTATGGTTTTGTAGAGATAAAGGGCGGCTTCACACATGGCTGGTTTGTGGATAATGTGTATGTGAGCAAGAGTTACTTGCACCATGCTTATGCCGGTGCGCGTGTGTTGGGTAATCTGCCGATCAATGTGTCGTACGAGTTCCACCATGTGGCACAATGGGGAGGGTATTCGCCTGTGTATGGTGACTTGGGTAACACTTGGAAAGACTATGGACATGCCATCATGGCTAAGTCAGGCGGTACGATGGCGAATGACCAGATCAATGCACAAGGTAATCATATTGGTTGGCAGATACTCTCTGTTGATATCAAAGGTGAGGAGTGGAAGGCAACGGCTTATTGGCAGGCTATCTTTGAGGATGGACCAGTGCGTTTTATCTCCCAGACAATGAACCGCCCCGATGGTCTATGGGGATTGCATATCTCGCAGAGTGCGTGGCCCTATATCAATGGGTTTACTTACGAGCTCTTAAACACCACCGACCAGTCGGGTCCTTATCACGACCGAGATGGGTTCGTGTATGGCGGTAACGACTCTTATTTCACCAACTCGATTTATCAGAACGGGTGGAACTATTTCATGCGGACTATCGGTACACCTTATATTACGAGCCCTCTCTATAATGAGTCGGGTGCAACGCATACGGTCAATAACCGCGTGAAGACACACTATGCCGGTTTTACTGGGGATATATATGGTTGGCGTTACCGCTTGATGGCATCGTATACGCGCAACTATGGGTCGTATAGTACTCCGCTCGAGACGGATAACACAGCGGTACTGCTCGAGGTGACGAAACGCTTCGAGAAACTGTGGGGACTGGAGATGTCGCTCTCGTTGGCTGGTGACTTTGGCTCGCAGTTCGGTAATCAGTTCGGTGCTATGTTCCGTATTGCTAAGCGGGGTATTGTGTGGAGGAATTGATTTTCTCCTTGTTTCCTTTGTTTCCTCTGCGTTTTTTGTCTCCTTTACACTGCGTGGGCAATTTCCTTGTCTCTGTGTGGCAGTATATTAAGTGGCTCTCAACACTAAACACTCAACTCTAAACAAAAGATTTGCGTAATCCAAAATAAACCTATACCTTTGCTCCGAGTTTAGTGATAACCGATATGGGTACTCTGTTCGTCCTGTCTGCTCTCCATCGTCATCACCTGCTACGGCCGTGGAGAATAGTGCTATCACCACAATCCCAACCATAGTCCTCCGCAACGGACAAGTCTATATCCTCCGTGGCGACAAGGCATACACTATGACCGGTGTAGAGGTGAAGTAAACATCTATTTATATAGGAACAAGCAAAAAGGTGTGTCATATCTGACGCGCCTTTTTTGTTTGTCCTGTCTGTCTATCTATATGGTCCTGTCTGCGATAGAGTCGTGCAAAAGAAAAGGTATCACGCCTATGTATGCCACACCATTTTCGTCCAACCAATACTGACTGTTTCCATCCAATATGACCAACTTGCGAAATGAGTCCTGTGTGTGTCTAAGCGAGAAAGTCTCTTGTTCGCGTTTCTCGGGGGTATCTATATTGAGTGCCGATTGAATATATACCTTTTCACTCCCTGTATTAACTACGAAATCTATCTCATACTGCACCTGACGGCGTTTGCCTTCTAATAGACGCTCTGTCGTCACAACACCCACATCGACACGATACCCCCGCCTAATAAGTTCGTTGTAAATTAGATTCTCCATTAGGTGAGAACGTTCTTGTTGCCGAAAATTGAGCCGTGCATTGCGCAAACCTAGATCTACAGCATAGTACTTTTTTATACTATCGAAATAGCGTTTCCCTTTGACATCATAACGGTCGGCAGCGCCAATAAGATAGGCATCCGCAAGATAGTCTAAATAGTTCTTGATAGTATCATCGGCAATTCTCCTGCCCATAGAGGTGCTTGTCGCATTGGCTAACTTGTGCGGGTTGCTCAGACTGCCGACAGCAGAGTAGATTACATCCGTCAATGCATCCAAAATAGTATCGTCATTCAAATGGTATCGTTCTACAATATCCTTCAAGTAGACATTCTTGTGCAACCCTGCCAAATAGTGTTGTTTCTCCTGCTCATTGGTCTCCAATACAGCAAGAGGCATACCTCCATAAGTCAGATATTGCTCTAACGCATCGGCTTTTTCTATACCACAGAAGCGATAGTACTCTGCAAACGAAAGTGGATAGACATGTATCTCTGAACCTCGGTCACGGAAGTTGGTTACTATATCTTTCGACAACATCTTACTATTGCTCCCTGTTACATACACATCTACATTCGGCAATGCCATGAGCGAACTGAGAACATCATAAAAGGTGGTGTATAGTAGGTCTCGGTCTTCCTCTGGGACATCATGCTCGTCAATAGTAGCACTCTTCACCTTATATGAACGTTGTATCTCGTCTATGAATACATAGTATTTGCGACGTCTGTCTTTGGTGCATTGGGTTACATACTCACGCAAGGTGATAGGATTGCGATACTGAGCAAATTCCTCTTTCTCAAGGTCAATCTCAACGAAACATCTCTCGCTAACGCCCTGCTTGATAAGATATTGTTTATACAAATGGGATAGCAGAAAGGATTTGCCACAACGGCGGATGCCCGTGATAATCTTCACTCTTCCGTTCCATGCTTTTCCTGCAAGTTGCTGGATATAATCCGGTCTTTCTATTAGCATAATATCTGTGTTTGTACTTGAAATTTGGTCGTATTTACGACAAAAATTCAAGTGCAAATACTATGCCATAGCAACATGTTCCCATCTTGAAAATGCCATCTGATTGGTAATTATCTCATTTCCTTTATGTATGGCAATATCACTATTGCATTTGACGGTTCTCTTAAAATGCTGTGTATCGCGTGTATGCAGAAATATTCTCTCCAGATCTTTTCAATTATTCCACGGATGGGCACAAATATACTTCATTAAATCTCGTTAAAGTACCATTAAAAGTGACAACAGACCGCTTCGCTAACGAACTGCAGTGCGGGTTGAAGGACTGCGGACTGCGGCGCTGAAGGATATACGGATGCTGTGGTAGGAGATTCATTATTTTATTATGTGGCGGGGTGGGCGTTAATGTTTTGTTGGTATTTATTAATAGTTTTGTGTAGAAAATGGTCCTTTTGGGGTGTTTTTGGGGTACTGTGTAGGTAGTGTGAGGGTTGCTTATCCCTTCGATATCCCTCCGTTATCCCTTCGATAAAGTTGCATCATTTTTTCAATAGGGGTTTGTGATATATTTCTTTTAGATTAGAGATGTTGGCTTTTAGATTTTGTTGAGGGCTGTTTCTCCTGAATTTTGTAGTTGGTAGTCTTTTTGTTGGCGGATTGTTGTTGCGATTAGGGAATTTCGTTTTTTATTCTTACCTTTGCGGCTTAAAATGGATATAACATCAACTTAATATAGATACAAGATTAACTCAATATAGATACAATATCAACTCAAGATAGATATAACATCAACTTAATAAAGAACAACTTAAACTCTATATACTATGTTATCACAAGATGAACTTCAAGACATCAAAATGCAGTTTGGTATTATCGGTAACGACGAGAGTCTGAACCGAGCCATAGAACGTGCTTATCTTGTTGCGCCGACAGACTACTCGGTTCTTATTGTGGGCGAGAGTGGTGTAGGTAAGGAGCATTTCCCAAAGATCATCCATCAGTTCAGTACTCGCAAGCATCAACGATATATAGCCATCAACTGTGGTGCTATTCCCAATGGGACAATAGATAGCGAGTTGTTTGGTCACGTTAAGGGCTCGTTTACGGGAGCAGTGAACGATCACAAAGGTTACTTCGAGGAAGCCAATGGTGGTACGATCTTTTTGGACGAGGTAGGCGAGTTGCCGCTCGAGACACAAGTGAGGTTACTGCGTGTGTTGGAGACGGGTGAGTTTATCCGTGTGGGATCATCGCAACCGCAGAAGACGGATGTCCGAGTAGTGGCCGCTACGAATGTGAATATGCGAGATGCTATTGCCGCTGGGCGTTTTCGTGAGGACTTGTTCTATCGTCTTTCGACTATCAGTATCCATGTGCCGCCATTGCGTGAGCGTAAGGAGGATATCCCTTTGCTGTTCCGTAAGTTTGCTGCCGACTGCACTGAGCATTACCGTATGCCTTCGTTGCGCTTGACTGACGATGCGAAGCAGTTATTGAAGAACTATTATTTCCGGGGTAACATCCGTCAGTTGAAGAACATAGCCGAGCAGATATGCGTATTGGAACAGCGGCGTGAGATACCGGCGAGTGTGCTTCAGCAGTATCTGCCGGAGGATGAGATAGGTAGGACTCCTATGGTGCAGCCTGCGGGGGGCGGTAATGACAGTTTCGCTGCTGAGCGTGAGATGTTGTATAAGTTGCTCTTTAACATGAAGAAGGAGTTGGACGACCTCAAGCATGAGGTGTCGCAGTTGAAGCAAGAGGAGCAGACAGGGGGGCAGCAGGTGAATAGTGGTGCGTTGGTAGTGCAGAACACGAGTGTAGCACCGATACTGCAGAAGTCGAGTGAAAGGATTGTTGAGGACCAGTATCAGCCTGTGGAAGAGGTTCGTGCAGAGGATGAAGGCTTGACGCAGATGCAACAGATGGAGAAAGACACTATCCGTCGTGCCTTACAACGCAACCATGGTAGTCGTAAGGCAGCCTGTAAGGAGATAGGTATGTCGGAGCGGACGCTGTATAGGAAACTAAAAGAATACAATCTATGATACGACAATTACGGGGTGTGCTGTGTATAGCATCGGTAGGGGTATTGCTATCCGTACTGCTGACAGGTTGCACCATCACTTATAAGTTTAACGGAGCGAGTATCGACTATAGCAAGACGCACTCAATCTCGATAGCCGATTTCCCTAATCAGGCAGCGTTGGTCAATCCTACATTAGCGAGTGACTTGACGGAAGGGATACGCGATGTGTTCACTAAGCAGACCCGTTTGCAGATACTGCGTAAGGGTGGCGACCTTGAGTTGGAGGGTGAGATAACCGATTATCAGTTGACGCCTTTGGCTATCGCAGCCGATTCTTATGCGGCAGAGACGAAGTTGACTATGACAGTGCGTGTGCGTTTCACGAATAACGTCAACCCTGAGGAGAGTTTTGAGAAGACCTATTCTGCGTATCAGACGTTCGATTCGTCGAAGATGCTGAACGATGTGCAGGACGAGTTGTGCACGGTAATGATCCAACAGATAGCCGATTATATCTACAACGACACGGTAGCGAAGTGGTAAGACGATGACGCTGGAGGAGTATCTATCATTGTTGGAGAGTCCTGAGACGGTGGATGAGGGAGCGATAGACGACTTGCAGGCGTTGTTGCGCTATGCACCGTATTGCAGTAGTGCAAGGATATTACTCCTTAAAGCGTTTCATCGGTCGCACAACACGAACTACAATGCTGAGTTGCCTAAGACGGTGCTCTATGCGCATAGCAATGAGCAGTTGTACTTCTTGCTTCACCCGAAGGAGGTAATACGTCAGGTAGGTGGTACGGGTAGTGACTATTTCTCTTTCATTGAGCAGTTGCAAGCTAAAGCAGAGCAGACGGGTGAGTCGTTCCATGACTTGGCACTTAAGTTCCAACAGGCACGCATGGCGTATCTGCAGCAGTCGCAAAGGACACCGGTGGCGCAGAAGGAGAAAACGGCAAAGGTAGTGCCTGAGGTGAGTGAGGAAAGGGCTCGTGAATGCATCCAAAAACACGATTATCAGGGTGCTTTAGAAATATTACGTGTATTGCATTTGCACAGTCCAAAAAAAAGTAGTTACTTTGCAGACCAAATTGCTTTCCTCGAAAAAGCCGTCGCTTTGCAAGCGGAGCAGGGGGCAAGTGAGGAGGATAACAGATAGATAAATAATTAATACTGAGTATATATGTATACATTACTGACTATTCTTATCGTCATTGCAGCCATCTTAATCACCCTTTTGGTGTTGGTACAGAACTCGAAAGGTGGAGGATTGGCCGCAGGTTTCGGAAGCGGCAACCAAGTGATGGGTGTCCGCAAGACAACAGACTTCCTTGAGAAGGCAACTTGGTCGCTTATTGCAATCATTGCCGTGCTCTCTGTCTTTGCTGTAGGTGTGCACAGAGGTTCAACGGTAGAGGCAACCAACAAGTCGGCTATCTCGGAGCAAGTGCAAGAGGCAGCGGAAGCAGCCGCACCCGCACAAGGTTTTGGTGAGGAGGCTCCTGCTGAGCAAGAGGCTGAGTAAGACAATTAACAGTTGTTCTACTGAGTGACGGCGCTTGATGCGTTGTTTGTTTTAGAGCTGTGGCGTATTGCTGCGGCTCTTTTTGTTTGTTCTTTGCTTGGCAGATTTCTTTTTCCTTGCCACTGCGTGGCGTTTTTTCCTTGCCGCTGTGCGGCAGAGAAATAAAGAGAAAGGCTTGCACTGCGTGCAAGGGAAATAAAGAGAATTCTATATCTCTTGCTTGCACTGCGTGCTCTCGAGAAATAAATGAAATAAAGGAAAGACAACCTGTTTGTAAAGTCACTCGGTTATATATATTCGGATCGCAATGATTACCATTGTTTTCGGAATAGGCCTCCGATGAGGGAGAGGAGCATGTAGAAGGGGTAAAGGAGTTCTAATAGTAGCGCTATGAAGAAGGAGACATGGGGATCTCTTTGTTTTATGAGTCGGTATTCGATAGGGAACTTAATGAGTAGGATAGGGGGACAGATGAGTTGTAGGATATTGACCGATGCGATAAGGACACCGCAGCGGATGATGTCGGAGTCGGTATAATGAGGCGCTTTACCTGCCCAGCGCATGCGTTGGTGGAGGAACTGTCGCCACGAGGTGATGGGTCGGACAGTGGCAGTGAGAGCATCGGTATCGGCCACGGTGATGCGTAGGTGGCGGTGCTTGAAAGACTCGAGAAGGAACATATCGTCGCCGCTTGGGATATCGTTGTGGAGTTCAGGGTAGGACTCTATCCATCGGTCACGGCGTACGATGAGGTTCGCTCCGCTACACATCACGGGACGACCATGCTGGGCTGAGACTATGGTGAGTTGCTGAATAGCGGCATACTCGGCTATCTGTAGGCGTTCGAGTAGTGAAGGGCGGGGACGGTTGGACTCCATACGAAGGGGGAGTATGAGTAGGTCGGTGTTGGACAGAAGTGGGGATAGCAGTTCGTTGTTGAGTGTGGGTGGTATGATATCATCATCCTGCAGCCAAACGAAGTCGGCTGTTGAGGCTGCGATGAGTTTATGTAGGGCGTGCTTCTTGCCCAACCCGTCATCGTTTATTCCTCTGCGTGGTATGATGACTTCAATTCGCATAACTGTGAGTAGAATAAGGGATAGGATTTGTCGATGCAAGCGAGGTCGTCGGTCAAGATATCGGCAGCCAGTAGTGCCATTGCCACACGGTGGTCGTGTTGGGAAGGGTAGAAACGGGTATCGGCATGGAGACTGGTGAACGCTTGTAGACGGTCCGATTCTTTATATTGCAGTCGCTCTGTGCCAATGCTATGCAGCGGGATGCCTAACCGGAGCGTTGTCACATAGAGAGCGGGATAGAGGTCGGGGCATGATGTAAAGTCGATGGTAAGACTGTGGGGCAGTGGGGTATGGTTGTGCGAAAGGAGGATGCCTTGTGGGGTCTCAGTGGTGGTTACTCCGAGTGACTCAAAGTATTGCGCTGCGATGGCATCGCCTTGGATAGTATGGAGGGAGAGTCCTTGCAATAGGATGGTTGCCTGAGGATGGAGGGCAATGTACTCGTACCAAAAGGCAGCAGAGGACCAGTCATATTCCATGGTGATGTTGCCTTGCAGTACCCGTTGGGTCATGGTTATGTAGGGCGAGCGGATGTCGGTCTGGATGGTTAGTGTACCATCGAGGAAGTCACTTATCAAGAGTAGGGCAGATATGAACTGTGTACTCTCGGCCTTGGGGATATGAATGGTGGTGCCATGCAGTCGGCGTCCGCTTATGCGCAGTGGAGGGTATCCTTCTTGTTGGAGATAGGCAATGTCGGCACCCATTAGGCGTAGTGCATCGACGAGGACTCCGATAGGGCGTTGTCGCATACGGTCGTTGCCATCGAGGAGGGTGGTAGTGCCTTCTTTCTGTGCAAGATAGGCGGTGAGAAAGCGCATGGCCGTGCCACAGTTGCCTATATTAACCTGATCGGTGGGGTGGGCGAGGGCATTGTATAACACTCGGACATCCTCGGGTAGGTTGTTCGTTGGCAGCGATAAGAGGTCTCCTCGCAGGGCTGACCTTACGAGGAGACGGTTCGCAATGGACTTCGATATGGGAAGGTTGATAATTAACAATTAACAATTAACAATTAACAATTAACTGAGAGGGGACTTGGTTAGTTTGTTTATTTGTTGATATCGGGTAGCCATGAGTAGTCGCGAGAGTAGCGTAAGTGTTGCTCGATATAGCCCTCGGTATAGTCGATCTTGACGTCGGTTATATTGCCTTCGGCGTCATAGACAGGCGTATAGACAGGGTTGACGAAGCCTTTGTATGGAGCGAGGTCGAGTTTAGCATAGCGTTGTAGTATCTCGTTGTGCAGGGTAGGGTCGATCTTGACTGCGTAGGTCTCGACCATCTCTTTGGCGGCTGGATAGTCACCTTCGGAGGTGATACGCTGTATCTCAGCGAGGAGTTCACCGTAGAGTCGGCGTACGCCTTCGTAGTCGTTTATCTGGAGATAGTGCTTGCCATCACGAACGATGATAGCCACTTCGTTGTTGGCTGCGTGTTGGAGAACCCATTGGGCGATGAGTTGTCGGTTACGCATGTGTGCTTCTTCGACGTCCTTACCTGGCTCGATGCGGACAAGTTGGGTCATAAGACCGTTCATCATCTGCTGATAGTAGTAGCACTTATAGGCATCGTTGTTGGGCAGTAGTCCCAGTTCCACAAGTTTCGGGTCAGCCATATAATACAATCCAAAGAGGTCGGCGCGCGCTTCTTCGATGGTGGAGGCGTGTTCCTTGAGGGCATCTTTGCTGACACCAGGAAGGAGTTTGCCTGAACCGTGTCCGACGCACTCGTGTAGGTCGGTGTGTAGGTCGCCACAGGTAGCGCCATATTGCTCATATTGTTGACGGATGGCATCGTCGATCATGAACTCTTCGTTGAAGCCGTTACCCTTTGCCGCTTCGTTGTAGGCATGCATAAGATTATCGATGGTGACGGACTTAGAGCCGTACTCTTTGCGTATCCAGTTGGCGTTGGGGAGGTTGATACCGATAGGCGTGGAGGGATAACAGTCGCCTGCGAGAATGACGGCAGTGATAACCTTAGCGCTGACGCCTTTTACCTCTTCCTTTTTGAAGCGCTTGTCTGTGGTAGAGTTATCCTCGAACCACTGTGCGTTCTCGGATATGATAGTGGTACGCTTGGTGGCCTCTAGGTCTTTGAAGTTGACCATTGACTCCCACGCTCCCGTTATGCCGAGCGGATCGGAATAGGTCTCTGTGAATCCATTGACGAAATCGATACGGCTATTGAGGTCTCGTACCCAAGCAATGCAATAGTCGTTGAAGGTATGCAGGTCGCCTGTGCGATTGAAGTCGATGAGTTTCTCAATCACTTCTTTCTGTTGTTCGTTCTCTGCATAAGGGAGTGCTTTCTCGAGGTAGTAGACTACCTTGGAGAGTGCTTCGCCATAGAGACCGCCTACGCGATAGGTCTTCTCAACGATCTGCCCATCTTCTTTCACGAGTTTGGCATTGAGCCCGACCCATATAGGTTCGGGAGAGTTATCTTTGTTGGCAGCATAGTAGGCTTCTGCTTCGGCTTGTGTGACGCCTTCGTAGTAGTTACCTGCAGAGGTTAGTACGAGGTCTTGTCCGGCTGCTTGGTTGGTGCGTTTGGGTAGCACAGTAGGGTCGAACATGACGGGTATGATCTCGGGAGGGCATACTACATCCGACTCTTTGCATGCAGTATTGAACCACTCTTGTGTGAACTCGGGTAGGAACTTGTCTTCGGAGTAGTGGTGGTAGATACCATTGGAGAACCATACCCGTTTGAGATACTTCTCGAAGAGCAGGAACTGCTCCTGTGTCTTGTCGCCGGTGTAGTTGAGATAGAGGTCCTCGAGGGTACGACGGATACGTAGGTTATACTTACCATTCTGGTCATAGAGGATGTCTCGTCCTTGCAGCGCTGCTTCGGAAAGGTAGTATGCAAGAATCTTTTGATTGAGTGTGAGGTCTTCGAACCCTGGTACTTGGTATCGAAGGATCTCAAGGTCATAGAACTTATCCACGTTGTAATTGAATTGAGGTTGTTGTTCTTTCTTTTGGCAGGAGGCGCATAGTAGTGCGCATGTTATGATTGCCAAGGGTACATACTGTTTAATATAATTCATCTTATAAACTTATATTAAGTTGTGATACTTTATTGGTGGAGGGTTGCTTGTCTACTACCAATATCGGATAAGAGAAAATAGTACCTCCGTCATGTCCGACCGTTATCATCTCTGCTATTAAAGTGTCACGTCCTGTTCGTTGAGCATAGAGGTATACATCTTCATCATACACTTCCTCTCCGTCAATGACCACTTCTTTGACATAGCATATTGCGGAGTCTGGTACATATCGCCAACTCCCATCTTTGCAGAAATCAGGAGAATAATAGACTGATGCTGTTGTTGTGCGCACAGGGCATTTTCCGTCCCAGTGTATCAGTAAACTATCTCCGACTTCCATAACAATCTTCTCTGGGGCAGAAATGGTGAGCGTTGCAAAATCTCTCTTGCAACTAACGAACAAACACGATAGAACGAAACTTAATAATAATACCTTTCTCATGATTGTTGACTTATATTCGTTCGAGGACGGTTTGTACGAGTTGTTTGATGCGTGGCTTATAGTCGGTGTTAGCGGCTTCTACCTTTCGTTGTGCGATAACGCAGCAGACGGTCATGGCTTTATGTCCCATGTGCAGAGCGAGTCCGGCGATGCACGAACCCTCCATCTCGTAGTTCGTGATGCGTTGTCCTTGATATCGAAAATTGGTAATGCGTTCATTGATATCGGGTACGGCAATGTCGACACGGAGTATGCGTCCTTGCGGGCCATAGAAGCCGTTGGCTGCGATGGTGCATCCACGCATCATATCGTCTTTTGCGATACGGTCAACGAGTTCTGGGTTAGCCGCTACGACATAGGGTACGGCGGCTTTGGCTGGGTAGTGTATGAAGTCGACGAGAGCCTTCTCGAAGCCAAGGTCGGATATCTTATCTCGGTCTTTGTAGAATGCGAGTACGCCATCGAAGCCGATAGACTTTTGGCTCACGAGGAAAGTGCCGAGGGGGATATCCTCTTGCATGCCTCCGCATGTGCCGACTCGTACTATCTCTAGTTGTCGTTTTACGGGTTTCTCTGTTCGTGTATTGAAGTCGATGTTAGCGAGAGCATCGATCTCGTTCATGACGATGTCGCAGTTGTCGGTACCGATACCGGTAGAGATACAGGAGATGCGTTTGCCGTGGTACTTGCCTGTGATCGTGTGGAACTCACGGCTTTGTACATCGCATTCGATGCTTCCTTCGTCGAAGAAGGATGCTACCATATTAACACGGTCTTGGTCGCCGACGAGTATGATCTTATCGGCTAAGAACTCTGGGCGCAGATGTAGATGGAATGCGCTACCATCCTCGTTGATGATGAGTTGGGATGCTGGGAAAGTTTTCATGATATATAATTGACAATTAATAATTAATAATTAGTATGCGGGGTTGGTTGGAGGACGTAACGATTAGGCTTCGCCGCCGCCAAAGGATAGTGGTATATCTTTTGAAGGAAGGGTGGCTTTGTCGTCGATCTTGCCATATTGTTGTTCGTACTTGCGTATGTTCTCTTGTAGTGCAGAGAGTAGTTTCTTTGCGTTGTTGGGTGTGAGAATGACGCGTGATTGCACCTTAGGCGATTGCACTTGGGGTACGACTCGTATAAAGTCGATGACGAACTCGTCGGATGAGTGTGCAATGACAGCAAGGTTGGCGTAGGTGCCATCTGCCAATTCGGGTGGCAGGTTGATTTTCAGTTCTTGTTCCATAGTTATAGATTGTTTATCTTATTTTTACCATTGTTGTAGTTGTTTCTTATGTATTGCGTTGTGGGTCATTAGTATGAGACTATTGACCGGTAGGAATATGTCGAACGCAATGAATGCGAGCCAGAAACGGCGTTGTTTGAAGTGCTTGGCGGCAGGGTTGATGACGAGTAGTTGGGTCAGATACCTGAGTAAGAAACATCCTGCGGCCGTGCACCAGCACCACCAATAAGGTTGTAGGCAGACGATGATGATCATCAAATAGAACAGCCCTCTGAGGGTAGGTTCGGCGGTGAGTAGCCACTTGGTGCTGGTAGTATATTGTGGCGATACGCTAAGGTGTCGTCTTTTCTGCAGGATCCATTCGCTGAAGGTATGCTTTGGCACGGAGCGTGTCTCGCTACCGGTAGTGACTACGATATTGGTGTTGCCACGGTGGGCTACCTTATTGACGAAGAGATCGTCGTCTCCTGCTCGGGTTCCGAGAAGTCCCGCAAAACCGTTCTCTCGGAAGAATAGTTCCTTGGTGTATGCTAAGTTGCGTCCGACGCCCATGTAGGGATGTCCCATGAGTGCCATTCCGAGATACTGCATGGCAGAGAACAGTGTGTCGTATTGAATGAGTCGGTTGAGTAGTCCTTTGGTCTCGATGTAGGCACCGTATCCGAGTACCACTTCTGCGCCGTTGTCGAAGCCATGTTGCATCTTGCGTATCCACTGGTCGCTGTCGGGGTAGCAGTCGGCATCGGTGAGGAGAAGGTATTCGCCTTTTGCGGCTTTAGCAGCGAGAGTGAGTGCCAGTTTCTTGGATGACCGAATGCGTGCTTCGTGCGGCACGAAGGTGGTGCGCAGGTTAGGGTATTGTTGTTGATACTGTTCGATGACGAGTCGGGTATCGTCTTGACTCTCATCGTCAACGACAATGACTTCGTAGTTAGGGTAATTCTGTGTGAGTACCTTTGGTAGGAACTCGCGTAGGTTGTCGGCTTCGTTTCGTGCGCAGATGATGACGGAGACCATAGGATAGTGTTTGGGTACGGGTATGACTGTCTTCTTGGACCGCCGTATGCGACGGTTGACAGCGTCGAGGTAGACCCAATAGTAGATAATCTCGAGTAGTGTGGCTGCGCCTAATATACCTATAAGTATGTATGTTAGCATTGTTTTATGTTAGAATTTTAGTCTTACATTATCGACCCAGAGGGCATTGCCTGCGTGTCCGACGAAGGCTTCGTAGCATCCGGAGGTGAGTATGATGATGATATGTGTCGGTTGGTCGTCGGCACTGCCCCATCCTTCTTCTTGTATGGGTACCATCTTACCTTTGGAGTTGAGTGCTCGGTATGGCTTATTGAAGCCCATGTATGACTTGAAGTAGGACTCTTTGCTAATGTCGCCGTAGTGTACGGGTATCTCAAAGTTATTCACCCATGTAGATTGCGTCTTGGTAACGCGGTGTGCGGCAGTGCCTATGCGTTTGGCATGTATATTGCCTTCTGCGTCTTCCCATCGTTTCTGCAGGAGGACATACATCTCGGCTTCGTCGTGTCCTTCGATATTCTTCGGTTTCCCGAAACCTTTGGCGTAGGTGACTGTTTGCTCGTCGGAGATGATGGCTTTATAGTCCACTATGAGTGCCTTAGGCTTACGCGTAAAGGGTATTCCGAAGTCGATGTTGCTATAGGGATCTTTGGCTGAGCGTATAGGTTCGATGGTCTTACCGGTGAAGATGGTTCCGTTGACGAGTACTTTGATGTCGATAAAGCCGAAGACAACGACTTGCTCGAGCATCACATCCATTCGGCAGCAGGTTCCGTTGCCTCTTTTCTCGGGTCGCACTGTTCCGCTGGCTTTCTCTATTCCGCTAACCTTAGCATAAGCATTGCTGACGCTCCATGGGTTGTGTCCGTTGGCGTAGACGCCTTCGTAGATGAAGGGACTGTTTTTACGAATGGTGTCGGTCTTATTGATGGCGTATAGGGTCTTGGTCTTGCCACCGATGATGCCGGATTCTTCGATGTATCGGACGGTCCAGTGCTCAAAGTCGCCGAAAGGTACTTGTTCGATATGGTCTGTCTGCGCCTGCGCTGCAGCAAAGGTGCTGAGGCTGATAAGGCTTGCTGTCAGGAGTTTCTTCATTTGTCTGCTGTCTGTATTCTTATTTGTCTCCGATTTTCTTTATGTATGTGGTGTAGATGACCTCTTTGCGGTCGAGGACGATCTTATCGGATAAGCCTTTGATATTTTGGTTCTTAATCTCTTCTGCCGCAAGTTGTGCTACATGCAATGCGCCTTGTAGAGAGAGGTGTGTATTGTCGATCTTGCCGTCTGGGTACTTGCTATATACACCTGCAGGGATATGGCAGAAGTAAGGTATGGAGGCGGTGTCGCCGATGTTAGATAGCCAGTTGGATGTGAGTTGGTTCATGTCAATCATCGTCACTTTCTCGCCTTGTGCTACTCGTCGTGCGGCATCGACATATCCACCATGTCGGTTGACTAATTCGCCAGTCTCCTTAGAGAAGTAGCGTCGTGCGATAGGCGTACAGAGAATAGGTGTGGCTTTTTTCTTCTTCACATCGCGTATCATTCGACTCAGATTTTTCTCGTAATCGTCGATAGATGTGTATCTTGTGGAGTCGGTCTTCTTGGTGTCGTTGTGCCCGAACTGAATGAATACGATGTCGCCTCGTTGTACTTGTGCGATAGCCTCGTCCCACCGACCTTCTGTGATGAAGGATCGTGTGCTGCGTCCGTTCTTGGCGTAGTTCTTGACGATGACATCGCTGCTTAGGAAGGTTGGGAATACTTGTCCCCATCCTCGTTCTGGGGTGATGGTAGTGTCTTCTCGGTCTGCCATGGTGGAGTCGCCTACCATGTAGATTGTCAGAGGTTTGTTGCCTGCAGAGATCATGATGATGGCTACTAAAAGAGTGGTTAGAAAGGGTATTATTCTTTTCATCGTGTATATTGTTTTAGTATTCGTGCAAAGGTACGGATTATTTGTGGAATAGCAAAATAGTAGTTTATGGTTTATTCAATGCAAAGCCTCGTCGCCTAAGTCGCTCATTCTCTATGTAAAAACACTACAAAAGTCTTATATAGGTCTTATATAGGTCTTACGTGGTAGGGTAATGGTATGGTAATGGTATGGATATATGACCGACATTTGACCGACATCTAACAGAAATGTAACAGACATTTGTCTGACATTTGACTGTCTTTCCCTTAATTAGGGTGACTGATTGTATAATGATGGGTAACTGATTGCTTGCCGATTGGGTGCGGAATTCTTGTAGGTAGTTGTTTATTCCCCACGGGGCGGTCTGGTTGTTGATAAGTTATTTAATTTACTATGGTATAGGATTTTAGGTGGTTGAGAAATTGTTCATAACTATGTAAGAAGTATGTTGAAAACTTTTTTGTGGGGGAAAGTGGGGAAATATGGATTATTATGCTTATCTTTGCAGCGGTGGATAAAAGGTGAGTTGAGATGGGTGGGAAGTTGTTTGGGTGAAGTCTCGGAGGAGATATGAAAAGGGTGAGAATAAGGTGATGGCTGATGATATAAGTGATTGAAATTGAGTAATTAAAAGATATATAGACAATATATAAACGATAGAAGAAAGAAGCGTTATGACGACGTTTATTGGAAATATTGGAGTGCGATTGGATAGCAAGGGGCGTTTTTTTATCCCTGCGTCTTATCGCAAGATATTGGCAGAATGGGGCTCGGAGCGTGTTGTGATGCGTCGTGATACGGACAATGCTTGTTTGGTGTTTTATCCTGAGAAGGTGTGGAATGAACGTGTGGAGCAACTGAGTAGTACCTTGGATGAGTGGGACCCGAAGGATCAGATGTTGCTGATGCAGTTTGTGTCGGAGGCGGCGTTCTTGGAGATGGACAGTCAGGGGCGTGTGTTGTTATCACGCAGGGATTTGCAACAGATTGGTGCAGAGTCGGATCTGCTTATAGTAGGTATGATGAATCGGTTCGCTATATGGGATAAGAAGACCTTTGAAGAGAGTCTGTTGGCACCGAGTGATTTCGCATCGCAGTTGCGCCAGCGTATGTCGCATAAACAAGATAATCATGAGTGAGTCGGTGATGCCATATCATATCCCTGCGTTGGCGGCAGAGACCATTGAGGGTCTGGATATACGTCCTGATGGGGTGTATGTGGATGTGACTTTTGGCGGGGGTGGACATTCGAGACTTATCATGAAGGCGTTGGGTGTAGAGGGTCGGCTTTTTGGCTTTGACCAAGATGAGGATGCTTACGCCAATCGGTTGGAGGATGAACGGTTTCAATTTGTACACAGTAACTTTCGCTATATCAGACAGTTCTTACATTATTATGGTGTGACAGCGATTGATGGGCTTGTGGGTGACTTGGGGGTATCTTTTCATCACTTTGACAGTGCGGAACGGGGTTTCTCTTTTCGCTTGGAGGGTCCGTTGGATATGCGTATGAATCAGCAAGGTAAGACGACGGCGGCAGATATTGTGAACGGATATAGTGAGGAGCAGTTGGAGCGTTTGTTCCGTTTGTATGGCGAGGTGCAAGGAGCACGTGGGCTTGCGAAGGCGATCGTAGTAAGCCGAGAGAAGCAGCCGATCTTACATACGGAAGAGTTGGCGGAGGTGGTGGGTCGCTGTACTCGTCGAGATGCAGAGAAAAAAGAGTTGGCGAAGGTTTTTCAGGCATTGCGTATTGAGGTGAACGATGAGATGGGTGCCTTGCGTGACATGTTGGAGTCGGCTCGTGAACTATTGCGACCAGGTGGCAGAATAGCCATATTGACTTATCATTCGCTTGAGGATAGGATGGTCAAGAATTTCTTACGGTCGGGGAATATAGAGGGTGAGATTACGAAGGACTTCTATGGGAATATCTTGACGCCGTTTCGTTTGGTGAATAACAAACCTATTATGGCGAGTGAGGAGGAGGTTGAGCGTAACCCACGGTCGCGTAGTGCTAAGTTGAGAATAGCGGAGAAGAAAGGATGAGAAATCTGTTAGATAGAATCAAGGACTGGTTTCGTGGCTATAATTGGTCGTGGGATAAGGTTAGTTCGTGGGCTCGTGAGATCCTCTCGGGTAATGTGTTCACGAAGGAAGCGTTCAGGCGTCAATGGCCATTGATAGCGTTGATTGCTTTTTGGGTCTTTGTGTATGTGGCATGTGGGTTTCGTATGGCTGGTCAGCAGGCAGAGATTAAGCGGCTGCAGAAACAGTTGCGGGAAGCACGCTTCACGATGCTTGAGTTATCGGCAGATTATGTGAAGATGAGTAAGCCATCGGCGATAGCAGACAAGTTGGAGTCGGAGGATAGCAAAGTGAAAGAGTCGAATAATCCGCCCATTGCAGTAGAGTAATTATGGAAGAGAATAAACGCAGTACTATTATTCGCTACGGGGTGATCTTTTTCATCTTGGTGGCGTTTGGTATCTATGTATTGGTGAGTATCTTCCATACGCAGCACAGTCATCGTCGTGACCAACTGATTGCTATTGCTCAGCGGACGACTTCTCGCAATGAGGTTATAGAGGCCAACCGCGGTAATATCTACGACTGCAATGGCAATCTGTTGGCGGGTAGTTCGCCTAAGTACCGTATCTATATGGATACGAGTATTCCTGCGCTGCAAAAGAACAAGGGTCAGTTGTTCTATGATAACATCGATTCGTTGAGTATCGCTCTGGCTGCGTGTATTGGAGACCGTACGGCGCGAGAGTATAAGGATTTGATAGTGAATGCTTACAAGAAGAAGAATAGTCGGCTTCGGCTGACGAAAGAGCAGATAACCTATCAGCAACTGAAAACGGTAAAGCAGATGCCGTTGTACCGTTTGGGAAAGTATAAAGGGGGCTTGATAGAGGAAGAATATTATCGCCGAATCAAGCCATACGGGATGTTGGCATCTCGCACGATAGGTAATATCTATGGTGGTAATGGTAAGGGTAACTCGGGCTTGGAGAAGGCTTTTGAGACGCAGTTGCATGGCGTGGATGGTCATAAACAGATGGAGATGATAGACGGTCGTATGGAAGTGCTTTCGAACACGGAGGCTGAGGATGGGTTGGACATCGTAACGACTATCGATGCGGATTTGCAGGATATAGTGGAGAGCCAACTCTTGTATAAGATAAAGGAGACCAAAGCCGACAACGGCTGTTGCATCTTGATGGAGGTGAAGACGGGTGAGGTGAAGGCGATTGCTAATATCACTTGCGCTGACGATGAGTATGTGGAGAACAAGAACTACGCGACGATACGTATAGAGCCAGGTTCGACCTTCAAGACATTCTCGCTGATGGCGGTGCTTGACGAGGGTAGGTTTGACTTAGAGGACTCGTTGTATTTGGAGAACGGTAAATGGATCTATAAAGATGTGAAGCGACCTATCTCGGACAGTCACGCTCACGGGATGGCGACGGTGTTGCAGGCGTTTGCGGCATCGAGTAATATCGGTTTGGCGAAGTTAGTGACAGAGACCTACGACCAAAAGGCGAGTCGTTTTGTGGATAAGCTTGACAAGATGGGTGTGCGAGACAGTATCATCTTTGAGATACCAGGTACGAATCAGCCGGTTATCGAAGTGCCCAAGGACCAGGAGACGTTGTCTCGTATGGCGTTTGGCTATTCGGTGGAGTTGCCTCCGATAGCGATCTTGATGTTCTACAATGCTATTGCGAATGACGGAAAGATGATTCGTCCTTTCCTTGTGAAGGAGATACAACGCGATGGTGAGACGCTTGAGACATTCAAGACCTCGGTGGTGCGTTCGTCTATCTGTAAGGAATCGACCCTCCGCGACGTGAAGAAGGGATTGGAAGCGGTGGTATGGGATAACGAATATGGAACGGCTTCGGTGAGCCCTAATGGGAAAAGGAAGGCGCAAAGTGATATAGTGCATGTGGCCGGTAAGACAGGTACGGCTCGTTTGCAGAACGCTGGTAACTATGATAAAGGAAATCACCGTTTCCTTTTCTGTGGCTATTTCCCGATGGAAGAACCGCAATATACATGCATCTTTATCTTGGAGCGTGCGCAGTATGGAACGGATTCGGGTCGTGACTGCGGCGGTTCGGTGAGGAGTATTGCAGAGAAGACGATTGCTCATGTAGGGTACATCTCTATTAAGACAAAGTATGTCGACCCTGACTCGATGCAATTGCCATCGATTAAGCGAGGTAAGCAGTCGGCCATCCGCAAAGCCGCCAAAGGGACGAAGGTGAATATTGAATATACTGACGATGAGTGGGTTAAGGTCAATGGGGCGCATCAGGCAGAGGCTATCTCGGTGAAGCCGAACATTGTGCCGAACGTATTGGGCATGGGCGCAAAGGATGCCGTTTATGCCATTGAGCAGACGGGCATGGTGGCGCGTATCAAAGGTAGGGGTAGAGTAGTGAGTCAGAGTGTGCCAAATGGTTCTGCCGTAGTGAAAGGTGGAGTGGTGTATCTCGACTTGACACCGTAAAGAAATAGATAACGCTAAAACGAAAGATAAATATATGGGATGTTCTAAAAATTGCTTTTGAGATGATTTGTGGAATTTTATTTAGTAGATGGTTGGCTTGAACGAAGGAGCAATGCGAGCATTGTGACTGAGTGAAAGTCAAGCAGATACAAATAAAAACCACAAAGCGCTCAAAAAGTGGAGAAACATCCCAATCAATAACAAAAATAACGAAACGTGGAATTTTTAGAACATCCCATATGCAATTAAAGGAACTTATAGCATGTCTGCAGCCTATCTCAGTGGTAGGCGATATGGATGTGGAGGTAACGGGTATTCAGTTCGATTCCCGACTGATAGAGAAGGGTCAATTGTTCGTTGCGACTTGTGGAACAGTGGTTGACGGACACGATTACATTGCCAAAGCCTTGGAGGCGGGTGCGGTAGCAGTAGTGTGCGAGCACGCTGTGGAAGTGCCGATGGAGCGTTGCATCATCGTACCATCATCGACAAAGGCGTTAGGGCTTTTGGCGAGTCATTGGTTTGGCGAGCCATCGAAGCGTCTCACTCTTGTGGGCGTGACGGGAACGAACGGCAAAACCACTATCGCCACGCTCCTTTATCGATTGACTCGTGCATTCGGCAAGAAGGCAGGATTGCTCTCTACCGTTTGCAATTATATCGACGAGGAGATGGTCCCTTCAACGCATACGACACCTGATGCACTCGAACTCAATGGGTTGCTGCGGAGGATGGTAGACGCTGGTTGTGAGTACGCTTTTATGGAGGTAAGCAGTCACGCTATTGCGCAGGACCGTATTGAGGGCTTGGATTTTGACGGAGGCATCTTTACTAATCTGACTCGTGACCACATCGACTTCCATAAGACTTTCGATAACTATCGTGACACGAAGAAACGGTTCTTCGATAACCTCAAGAAGACGGCTTTTGCGGTAACCAATAAGGATGACAAGAATGGGCTTGTGATGACGCAGAACACAGCGGCGCAGGTGAAGACCTATTCCACTCGGGCAATTGCCGACTATCAAGCACAGATATTAGAGGAAGGCTTCGAGGGGATGTCGCTTAGCATCAACCGTCAGGAAGTGTTTGTGCCGTTAGTGGGGCGGTTCAATGTATCGAATATATTAGCCATCTATGCCACGGCGGTGTCGCTTGGCTTCGCTGCTGATGAGGTATTGCGCGTTATCAGTACACTTCACCCTGTCAATGGGCGATTTGAAACTATCTATTCGCCGAAGGGATGGACGGCAATTGTGGACTATGCGCATACGCCTGATGCGTTGGAGAATGTCATCAACACTATCAACGAGATACGCAAGCCGTCGGCTCACCTTATCACGGTGGTGGGCTGCGGTGGTAATCGTGATACGGGCAAACGCCCTATGATGGCGCATATCGCTAAACAAGGGTCGAGTAGACTTATCCTAACCTCCGACAATCCTCGCAACGAGGAGCCTGCAGCCATTCTGCAAGATATGTTGACAGGTCTTAGTGAGGCAGAGAAGACCGATACCTTGGTGATAGAAGACCGTCATGCGGCTATTCAGACTGCATGCGCTTTGGCGCAGAAGGACGATGTCATCCTTGTGGCTGGCAAAGGACATGAAGACTATCAGATAATAAAAGGCGTCAAGCATCACTTTGACGACCATGAAGTAATCCGTCAATATATTTAATGACTGAGTGAAAGGCAAGCAGATACAAATAAAAAAACACAAAGCACTCAAAAAGTGGAGAAACACCCCTATTAGTTTAGTAATAAAAATAACGAAACGTAGAATTTTAAAACATCCCTTAAGCCTATGTTATATCATCTATTCTCTTATCTCGACCGAGTATTCGACTTTCCTGGCGCGGGTATATTCCAATATATATCCTTCCGCTCGGGCTTGGCGTTTATCATCGCCTTGCTAACGGCTACCTTGTTTGGTAAACGCATCATCGCATATCTGCAGAAGAAACAGATAGGCGAGACTATTCGTGACCTTGGCCTCGAAGGTCAGATGCAGAAGAAAGGTACACCTACCATGGGAGGTGTCATCATTATCCTCGCCATCTTGCTGCCTGTCCTCTTGTGCTGCGACCTAACCAATGTGTATGTCATCTTGCTTATCGTGTCGACGCTGCTCTTAGGCGCGTTGGGATTCATCGACGACTACATCAAAGTGTTTAAGCACAACAAAGAGGGCCTCAATGGACGGTTTAAGATATTCGGACAGGTAGGTGTAGGACTTATCTTGGGACTCACCATGTGGCTTGCACCCGACGTTGTCATACGCGAGAACGCAGAGACACGAGTGGAGCACCATATCGAGAGCGTCAACTATGAGAACATTGACCAAAAGTCGACCTCGACCACTATTCCCTTTGTGAAGAACAATAACTTCGACTATGCCGACCTCTTCTCATGGACAGGCAAAGCCAAACAGACCTGTGGATGGATCTTCTTCATCTTGGTATGTATCTTTATCGTCACGGCGGTGTCGAACGGCGCTAACTTGACCGATGGCTTGGATGGCTTGTCGGCGGGCACAAGCGGTATAGCGGGCGTGGCGTTGGGTATATTGGCGTATGTGTCGGGTAATATCCGTTATGCGGCATTCCTAAACATCATGTACATCCCAGGCATAGGCGAGATGGTGGTGTTCTCGAGTGCTTTTATCGGTGCGCTGATCGGCTTCTTGTGGTTTAATGCCTATCCCGCACAAGTATTCATGGGCGATACGGGCTCGCTCACTATCGGAGGTATTATTGGCGTATTGGCTGTTATACTGCATAAGGAACTACTGTTACCTATCCTCTGTGGCGTGTTCTTGGTGGAGAGTCTGTCGGTCATAATGCAGACGTCCTATTTCAAATACACGAAGCGTCGCACGGGTACGGGTATGCGTATCTTCAAGATGACGCCTTTGCACCACCATTTTCAGAAAGCAGGTAACGCTGGCATACAAGCCCTTTGGCAAAAGCCACTGCAACCGCACCCAGAGAATAAGATTGTAGTGCGCTTCTGGATCTTGGCACTTATCCTTGCCGTATTGACTATCTTAACACTCAAAATGAGATAATTATGAATACCGATAACCTTACACAACCTCGTCTCGTCGTTCTTGGAGCCGGCGAGAGTGGAGCAGGCGCTGCTATCTTAGCGCAACAGAAAGGATACGATGTGTTTGTATCCGACTTTGGGCAGATAAAACCTATCTATAAGGCATTACTCGACCAACACCATATTGCATGGGAGGAAGGACACCACACGGAGTCGCTTATCCTCAATGCAACGGAAGTGGTGAAGAGTCCTGGCATACCTCTAACGGCACCGATAATCAAGGCTTTGTCGCAGCAACGCACGCCTGTCCTCTCGGAGATAGAGTTCGCTGCGCGCTACACAAAAGCCAAGATGATCTGCATCACCGGTAGCAATGGTAAGACCACGACCACGAGTCTCATCTACGATATCTTATGCCGAGCAGGACTCAACGTGGGGCTTGCTGGTAACATAGGCAATAGTCTCGCACTGCAAGTGGCACAAGAGAACCACGATTACTATGTGATAGAACTGTCGTCGTTCCAACTGGACAATATGTATGACTTCCGAGCCGATATAGCCATCTTGATGAATATCACACCGGACCATCTTGACCGCTATGACTATTGCTTCCAGAAGTATGTCGATGCGAAATTCCGTATCACGCAGAACCAGCGCAAAGAGGATGCGTTCATCTATTGGAGCGAAGACCCCGTCATCAATAAACAGTTGCAGCAACTCCACCTTACCGCTACGCTCTATCCGTTTGGTATGAGCAGTAAGCATAATGTGGCGTATGTGGAGGATAATCAGTTCGTTGTGCAGGCGCCTAACGCGGTTGCTCTTGCCATGCAGGCGTCGGAACTGTCGCTTAAAGGTCAGCATAACCAACTCAACTCGATGGCTGCCGGTTTGGCTGCACAGATATTGAATATCCGCAACGAGGTCATTCGTGAATCGCTGATGCAGTTTAAGGGTGTGGAGCACCGACTGCAGTATGTGGCAACCGTACGCGATGTGCGATTCATCAACGACTCGAAGGCTACCAATGTCAACTCTTGCTGGTATGCCCTCGAGAGCATGACCACACCGACCGTGCTCATTCTCGGAGGCAAAGACAAAGGCAACGACTATTCTGAGATAGACAAGTTGGTACACGAGAAGTGCCATACGCTTGTCTTCATGGGTCTGCACAACGAGAAACTGCATGAGCACTTCGATAACTCGGGCTTGCAGATTATTGACACCGATAATATCCACACGGCCGTGCAAGAAGCCTATAAGGCAGCCCACGCAGGCGACACCGTTTTGCTCTCGCCTTGCTGCGCTAGTTTCGACCTATTCAAGTCGTATGAAGACCGTGGCGAACAGTTTATGAATGAGGTAAAAAATCTCTAACGAATGGCATCCATTAAGTTCACTAACTTCTCCCGCGACCAAATCAAGTATATTGATGTGGGCTTCTGGTTCATACTGATTGCTATTGTGATATGCTCTGTCATAAGCATCTTCAGCGCCAGCAGTACGCTCATCAATAAATCGATTGCCGCCGGCTTAGGCACCTATCGTCCTATCCTCTCGCATATCGGGTTCTTGATAATGGGACTCGTATTCGCATGGATCGTGCAGTTTCTCGATTCGTGGTTTATACGCGTATTGGGGTATGCAGGATTGGTTATCAGTATCGCCTGCTTGTGTCTTATGTATGTGCCAGGACTGGGAATACGGGCCAATGGAGTCGTTCGGTGGATCCGACTGGGGCCCTTTTCTTTCCAACCCTCGGAGGCAGCGAAACTATCCCTTATCATCGTCGCATCCGACCTCTTGGGACGTATCAAGACAGCGCAAGACCAGAAAAAGTACTTCTGGATCGTCTTAGGATTGACCGTCTTGGTTTGTATACCTATCTTGCCAGGTAACCTTAGTTCGGTGGTACTTATCTTCGTTGTGATGCTATTGCTTCTCTTTGTGTCGCCCGTACGCCTAAAATGGGTGCTTACTACCGCTGGCATAATATTAGTCTGCCTTGTCAGTGGCTTCTTCATAGCGAAGTACGGCTTCATCGAAAAAGGCAAAGATATACCACAACCCTTCGCGCGTGCCACCACTTGGGTCGGCCGTGTGGATGATTTCTTTGCAAACAAACATGGTGAGACCATTACCGTGACCGACGATAACTATCAAGAGATCATGGCTGAGATAGCCGTGGCGCGTGGTGGTCAGTCGCCCGTAGGCGTGCTGCCAGGCAACTCTGTGATGCGTAATAAACTGCCGTTGGCGTATATGGACTTCATCTTTGCTATCATCGTCGAAGAGACCGGTATTGTGGGCGCGGCTGCGCTTATGTTCCTGTACATCAGTATCTTGGGACGCGCTTGTATCGCTACCAATAAGTATGCCGACTACTCGGCTCTCTTGATGGTGATGGGACTCGCACTCATGCTTACCTCGCAGGCACTGCTCTCCATGGCGGTGGCGGTGGGAGCATTCCCCGTTACCGGACAGCCGCTGCCGTTGATATCGAAAGGTGGAACGAGTATCGTCATTACCTCCATTTACTTTGGCATCATGATGTCGGTTTGCCGCGAACAGCGTATTCGCGCCGAACAAGATAAACAAGTTATACAAGAGAGCAAGGAGGATGTACCCGTCATTGAACTCGACGACGACATCCCTTCAAGCAATAACGACCAAATAGAATAAAGGGATGGTCTAAAAATTGCTTTTGAGATGATTTGTGGAATTTTATTTAGGAGATGGTTGGCT
>CAYNMA010000014.1:0-32348 GCA_964398075.1 uncultured Bacteroides sp.
AGCAAGGCGACCCTGAGGTGCGTGCCTTATGGCAGAAGATGAATAGTTGGGTATATGCCGGTTTCGACGAAACCTACAAGCAGATGGGCGTCTCTTTTGATAAGATCTACTACGAGTCAAACACCTATCTCGAGGGAAAGACTGAGGTCGAGCGTGGTCTCAAAGAAGGACTCTTCTACCGCCGAGAGGACGGTTCCGTATGGGCTGACCTCACAAAAGACGGGTTGGACGAGAAACTATTGCTCCGTTCCGACGGCACTTCCGTCTACATGACGCAGGATATCGGTACTGCTAAGTTACGCTTTCAGGATTACCCTATCGACAAGATGGTGTATGTGGTGGGTAACGAACAGGAGTATCACTTCAAGGTACTGAGTATCTTGCTCGACCGTCTGGGCTTCCCATTCGGAAAGGAACTGGTGCATTTCAGCTATGGTATGGTGGAACTCCCGAACGGCAAGATGAAGAGTCGTGAGGGAACAGTGGTGGATGCCGATGACTTGATGGCGCAGATGATACAAGATGCCAAGGAGATATCCAAGGACAAGGTCAACACCTTGCCAGATATCACAGAGGCTGAGGCGAATGAGATTGCTCGTGTAGTGGGACTGGGCGCACTGAAGTACTTCATCTTAAAGGTCGATCCTCGCAAGAACATGCTCTTCAATCCTGCCGAGAGTATCGACTTCAATGGCAATACAGGACCGTTCATTCAATATACCTACGCCCGTATTCAGTCGGTGCTGCGTAAGGCTAACCTGCAAGATGCTACTATCCATACCACGGCTCTCAACGACAAAGAGTTAGGACTTATCCAACGTCTTACGGAGTTCCCATCGATGGTGCGCCAAGCAGGCGATGAGTTCAGTCCTGCTGTGCTCTGCAACTACGCCTACGCATTGGCATGCGACTTCAACTCGTTCTACCACGATTACTCTATCCTCAACGAGCAAGATGCCGACCAACGCCAGCTGCGAATAGTGCTCTCCGCTGCTGTGGCTAAGGTCATCCGCACAGCCATGTCATTGCTCGGTATAGAAGTGCCTGAAAGAATGTAAAGGCGTATGCAGATATCATTCACAAAGATGCAGGGTGCCGGTAACGACTACATCTATATCGATGCGTCTCGTTATCCTATCTCTGACCCAGAGTCCTTGGCAAAGCGACTCAGTGACCGCCATTTCTCTGTGGGTGCAGATGGTTTGGTGCTTATCATGCCATCCGACAAAGCCGATATCCGAATGCGTATGTTCAATGCCGATGGTAGTGAGGCGCAGATGTGCGGCAATGCCTCCCGTTGTGTGGCACGCTATGCAGTCGACCATGGTTTAGTGAAAGGTAACGATTTCACCTTAGAGACGCTTGCTGGTATCAAGACTCTGCATGTAGAGAAAAACGAGGTATGTGTCGATATGGGTGAGCCTCTCATCTCAACGCTCAAAGCAGAACCTTCGCTTGTCTTGGCGAAAGACAAAGATGTGACGATCAGTGCTCAAGACCTAACTTTGGTTGATATGGGCAATCCACATGCTGTCTGTTTCGTGGACAATGTGAGCGATTATCCTGTGTGTCAGATAGGTCCTTTAATGGAGCATCACTCTTTGTTTCCAAATCGAACAAATGTGGAGTTTGTGCAGGTGTTAGATGATACGCATCTCTCGATGCGTGTATGGGAGCGTGGTACGGGTGAGACAATGGCTTGTGGTACGGGTGCTTGCGCCTCGGCAGTAGCGGCAGCGCTGAAAGGTCTTGTGCAACCCATAACTCATATACATGTCTTAGGTGGCGACCTCTTGATCCGTTGGGATAGAAGCAGTAATCATGTATTCCTGCAAGGTCCTGCAGAGTATAGTTTTGAAGGTACAATACAACTATGAGGAATTTTTAGAACATCCCATGAATATAAACGAACATTTCTTGCAATTGCAGCGTAATTATCTCTTTACAGAGATTGCCAATCGCACTCGCCAATATGTAGCGGAGCATCCAAATAACCAGTTAATCAAACTAGGTATAGGTGACATCACTCGCCCCTTAGCCCCTGCTGTTATCGATGCCATGCATAAGGCAGTCGATGAACAATCGCATGCTTCTACCTTCCATGGCTATGGATTGGAAGAGGGATATATGTTCCTTCGTAAAGCCATTGCGCAGCACGAGTATGCAACGCTTGGTGTATCGTTCTCGGTAGATGAGATATTCATCTCGGAAGGGGCAGGTAGTGACCTTGGTAACATCAGTGATATCTTCAGTGCTGATAACCGTGTAGCCATTCAAGACCCATCTTATCCTGCTTATATTGACACTACTGTTATGGCAGGACGTGCAGGCAGTTGTCTTGATGGACGTTGGTCAGATATCGTGTATATCCCTCTGCATGCCGAGAATCGTTTCATACCCGAACTGCCTAAGGAGCATGTCGATATCATCTATCTCTGCTATCCGAATAACCCTACGGGTACGGCTCTTACAAAAAGTCAGTTGCAAGAGTGGGTGAATTATGCACTTGCCAACAATGCGGTTATCATCTACGATGCTGCATATAAAGCCTTTATACAAGGCAACGATATCCCACATAGCATCTACGAAGTGCCCGATGCCAAGCGTGTGGCTATTGAGATTTGCAGTTATAGCAAGACGGCTGGGTTCACAGGCGTTCGTTGTGGTTATACCGTCGTACCAAAAGAACTGAAAGATAAATACGGGCATTCGCTCAATCCACTGTGGGACCGTCGTCAGTGCACTAAGTATAATGGCACTTCGTATATCTCTCAGCGTGGTGCTGAGGCTATCTATACGGAAGAGGGTAAGCGGCAGGTGCAAGCGAATATCGACTATTATATGGGCAATGCAGCGGCTATCCGAGAGCAACTGCGTAGTATAGGTTTGGAGGTGTACGGTGGTGAGCATGCGCCATATATTTGGGTGCGCACACCCAAGGGCATGACCTCGTGGCAGTACTTCGATTTCTTGCTTAACGAGTGTGAAGTGGTGGCGACACCAGGTGTTGGCTTCGGTCCTTCGGGAGAAGGCTATCTGCGACTGACAGCTTTCGGTACGCACGAGCAGACCAAGAAGGCACTTCGACGTATTGCTGAACATGCGTAGAGGGTGCTTTCTTGAAAACTTGTTCGAGTTGTAAAATTAAGAAAAATAGCGTATCTTTGCGCGATAATTATGAAGTAGTACATTCTTGTAAAAAATAGTGATTCGTTATGAATATATCGTATAATTGGTTGAAGCGTTATATCAATCTGCCAGATGATGCAGAAGAGACTGCTAAAGTGTTGACCTCTATCGGATTGGAGGTCGATGGCGTAGAGAAAAAAGAGAGTATCCGTGGTGGATTAGCAGGACTTGTTGTAGGAGAGGTGCTTACTTGTGTAGCGCATGAAAACTCCGACCACTTGCATGTCACAACCGTTAACGTTGGCGGAGAAGCACCCTTGCAGATAGTATGTGGTGCACCCAATGTGGCAGCAGGTCAGAAGGTTATTGTGGCTACAGTGGGTACAACGCTGTGGCAAGGAGATGAGAGCTTCACTATCAAACGATCGAAGATACGCGGCGTAGAGTCGCTTGGTATGCTTTGTGCAGAGGATGAGATAGGGGTTGGTTCGTCACACGATGGTATCATCGTATTGCCTCAAGATACTCCTGTAGGTATGCCTGCAAGAGATTATTTCCATGTAGAAGAAGACTATGTGATAGAAGTAGATATCACGCCTAACCGCTCGGATGCAACAAGTCATTATGGCGTTGCGCGTGACTTATATGCTTATTACAGCCTGCATGGCAAAGGGGTTACGCTCACTAAACCGTCAGTGGATGAGTTTGCTGTTGCAGCACATTCTGCTTATAAACCTATCGAGGTAGAAGTGTATGCCGAGCAAGCATGTCCTCGCTATTGTGGAGTGACTATTGCTGGGGTAGAGATCAAAGAATCACCCGATTGGTTGCGCAATGCGTTGACCAATATAGGCATTCGCTCTATCAATAATGTGGTAGATGCTACCAACTTCGTCTTGCACGAGATGGGACAAGCATTGCATCCATTTGATGCCGATAAGATTGAAGGCGGTAAAGTGATAGTGCAAACCGTGGCAGAAGGAACAAAGTTCGTTACACTTGACGATGTAGAGCGTTCTTTGAGCGCAGCCGACTTGATGATATGCAATGCACATGAACCGATGTGTATAGCCGGTGTGTTTGGCGGTAAGCAGTCGGGTATCACCTCCGAGACCAAGAATGTGTTCATTGAGAGTGCCTACTTCGACCCAGTAAGTATCCGCAAGACATCCCGTCGTCATCAGTTGTCAACCGATGCCTCATTCCGTTATGAGCGTGGATGTGACCCGAATAACACGATGTATGTATTGAAGCGTTGTGCCTTGCTCATACAGCAAGTAGCAGGCGGCGAGATAGTAAGTGCACCGGTCGATAAGATTGCTTCGAATATAGCATGTTATACGCCTGCAGAGCCCTTCGCACCGTGGGAGGTTGAAGTAGTGGAGAGCCGTGTGGATAGTTTGATTGGCAAACATCTTGGTCAGGATGTGTTGGAGACTATCTTCAAAGCCTTGGAGATGCGTATCGTAAGTAAGCAAGACGGTGTCTATCATCTGCAAGTACCTCGCTATCGTGTAGATGTGCAGCGTGAGTGCGATGTGGTAGAAGATGTGTTGCGTATCTATGGTTACAACAATGTAGAGATGGAGCAGACTGTCCACAGTTGCCTCTCTTATTCGCCGAAGCCTAATGCGGTTGCACTGCAACATAAGATATCGGAACAACTGACAGCAGAAGGATTTAATGAGATACTAAATAATTCGTTGACTAAACTGCAATACTATGCCGGTGAGGAAGAGAATCGTACTTACCGTCTGGAGAACTGCGTGCAGGTGATGAATCCGTTGTCGCAAGACTTAGCTGTGATGCGTCAGACCTTGCTCTTTGGTGGATTGGAGAGTATTCAGCGTAATGCTAACCGTAAGATAAGTGACCTATGTTTCTACGAGTTTGGTAACTGCTACCATAAGCGTGCCTTGAAAGAAGGCGAAGATCCGTTGACTGCCTATAGCGAGGAACCGCATTTGGGCTTGTGGATTACGGGTAATAAGTCTCGCCAAACATGGGTTCATGCAGAGGAGAAGACTACCTTCTATCAACTTCATGCTTATGTGAACAATATCCTGCGCCGCTTAGGTGTTAATGTGGAGAAGTGCACTTACGAGTCTGTTCAAAGTGACCTATATAGCGATGGCTTGCGTATCATAGCGCAGAACGGTAAGGCGCTTGGGGAGATGTGTATCGTGAACCCTAAACTGTTGAAGAACTTCGATATTGATAATCCTGTCTATTATACCGACCTCGATTGGAATCAACTCCTTCGTCAGAATAAACAATATAAGGCAGTAATCAATGATATCCCTAAGTTCCCTGAGGTAAAACGTGACTTTGCGTTGTTGGTAGATAAGTCGGTTGAGTTTGCCGATTTGGCAAGTGCCGCCTTCGAGACGGAGCATAAGTTGCTGAAGAACGTATATCTGTTCGATGTGTATGAAGGCAAGAACTTGGAGCTGGGTAAGAAGTCGTATGCTTTGAGCTTCATCTTGCAAGATGCCGAGAATACACTTAAGGATAAGCAGATCGAGCAGATCATGTCTCGCCTACAAAAGACCTTCGAAGATAAGTTCGGCGCTAAGTTGCGTTAATCGAATAGCATATATGGCAAATACAACGAGGGCTGACCCATTATGGATCAGCCTCCGTTGTCCTATACTTTTGTTCATAGAAATGCTCACGAAAGATCTACAAAAGTGGCATTCCTGACTACGTTCTAAAAACTCAGAATAGGGCAACCGCATCAAAATAAAAGTCGTCTATGTATTATTAAGTAGCCCTACCATACTACGATTGTGGAGACGATGATTGTGGAGACGACACGTCCTCGTGTCGTTCGAGCCGTCAGGCTCTTTTGACCATACGTTAGGGACGCGGGCGCCTCGCCCGCGGGATAATAATACTTGTTAGACACCCCTCTCAAAATCAACTGTTTTAATAGTCAATGCTTTATATTTAATTGATGTCAATACGACGTAGTCGTCCGTTTATGACTTTTTGATGCGGTTGCCCTGAACTCGGAATAGAACTTTTGCATATTAGCAAACCTTTTATTACCTTTGCAGCGCAAAGTCATTGGGACATAGTGGGCGGGGCTTATAACGTCAACGCCCGATAGTTCCGACTTTGCAGACATAGTAAAAGGCGTTTATATGCGCTTGTTTTGGAACTCTGAAATCCGGAAAATTTCGTAACCCAAAGCAGGACAGCGATAAATGTCTGCGTGGTATGTGTTTACCCGCACTTCGGTGTGGTATTACATACGGGCGTGGGCATTGTTGCTTATTCTTGTTACAGGGTCTTTCCGGAACCTCAGAGTTAAGAATAGGCACAAATAATGACTCCACGCTTTTTTTTGTATATGTACTTGTTCCGTATGGAGTCTGTGGAACAGAAACACGTTTTTATTATGAAAACAAAATCTTTTATGGCACTGCTAATGGTAGCATGCACAATTGGATTCCTATCATGTGATCCACAAAATGAACCAACCAATGGACATGATCAATCACAAACAGAACAAAATGAGGATGTAGATGATGGGGGTATCCCTGGTTCCCTAGAAAAAAACATCTCAACTGGTATTGTAATTGAGACAAAAGAGACAGAAGCAATATTGTCCGGAAAAATTTTGGTTGATATTACTGATTATCAATCTGTCAAATTTGGAGTGATGTATTCTGAGGATAAAACTGAATTAGAGCTATACAAAGGAACAAAACTTGAAGGAAAAGAATTAAATGGGATGGATTTTAATGTTACTATAAATGAATTGTGGCATAGTACCACTTACTACTATAGGGCATATATTCTCCTTAATGATATGCAATACTTCTATGGTAACATAAAATCATTCACAACCTTAACTTTAACTCATCCAGGTTATTCTGTTGCGGAAGGTAAGTATGTGAGCTTTTATAGAGGTAATGTGCGTTGTCAGCCGAGTAGTCTCTCTTGTCGTCTTACTTCCGAACAATATGTTTACGATGTATCCAGCGGTTATTATTATACTTATGATGAAGATGATGATAAATGGTATGAGTTGTTTAATGTGGATGCAATTTTAAAAATTAATTTCTCTTGTGGTAGATTACTGACTAACGAAGAGCTATACTATTTGCTTGTGGACAGACCTCATGCACGAGATTTAAGTGGATACGTAGCACTATCATTCGTGAATTCAACGTCAAAATCACCATATTTAGAGAAGTATCCTTCTCTTAAATATAGAACAGGTTTTGTTATATTCCCAGATCGTTATAAACCAACACAAATTCTATCTCGGGAATCTTATGAAGCAACAATTGTGTCACAAACAGAGTGGGAACAGATGGAGCAAAATGGTGCAGTTATGTTTGTTTTGGAAGATCTTGAGGATAGTGGTGGTACCAATGTTTTAAGCGGGACGTATTGTACGAATAATGTTTGGGGGGGATATTGGAGTTTTGGAGAATTTTATTTTGTGAAACTTTCGTCTGGTTTTGTTAAGCTAGTTGAAGATCTTGAATAGAATGGAACTCTCTGAATTTGTGGCTCCTATCATAAGTATACTTTGCTGTCTCTTAACATTCTATCTTGGTAAACGTAGTGAACGATTGCGTGTCAAACGCAATGTACGAGACGAGTTTAAACGCCATATTGATATCATATTCACTCCAGATATTGATAATGATTGTAAATGCGATTTCACATATAAAGAATTATGTAAGGAAATCCATTGGTTTAAAAATATTGGAGCTTACGGATCTAAAATGCAAACTTTAAGCTGTGAAGAATATACTAAATTCATTGATGCATTGGAGAATTTAGATAAACTTGACCTTACTAATGACCCAAATGATTTATTCAGAGATGGCGCACATGAAAAAGCGTATAAAGTATATCAACAAGCACTTGAAATATATGAAAGCATGAATAAAGAATTAAGTTAAAACTATTAATAAATTAGGGAGTATAATTTATGATGGCTAATTAACAGATGAATTCATCTTGCGCGGCAACATTTCCGTAAAACTAGATACATGAAGATGACGATTGGAGTGTATCCTTTATTTGAAAGGAAGGATATAAAATGCTTTATTAGACCATTGTCTATAATAAGCACGTAAACGCTCACATGCGGCGAACTAAGTTCGGCTAGTGGGTTTACGTGAGAGAATACTGGAGACGTTAATGCTTTACGCCTTTACAGAGTAGATCACAAGGTGATCTTGTTCTCTGCTTATTCCTAGTTCTAGATAAGGAGTAAGTCTTTAAAAGTAACACCTATAGGTAATTTGTTTAGCAGCTGTGCAATGCGTAATATTTGTACAAGGGAGGTTTTACGACCTCCCTTGTTGTAGAGTATTCGTATTGCCTGATTTCAATCTATGAAAGAACGAGTCTTTTGTGGTGTTTGTTGGGATGTCTTGCCGTTTTTGGAAGTAAAAGCAGGAGGCAATGCGTATTGATAAACATTGCCTCCTACTAATTATACAGGACTTCCGTTATTTGGCTGGTGCTTCAATAGCATCAGCATCAGAAGCCGCCTCAGTTGTTACGACCTCTTCTGTCTCAGGACTATCGTGGTGGAATAGAGGAGATGGTAGCTTAGCCCAAGCAAAGAGATTAGCCAGCCATAGCCCCACTAAGACGATAATCAGCGTGAGAATAGATAGACACCAGCGTTGCCAAGCAGGGATACCTTTCTTGGCATAAGGGTCTTTCAACTTCAGTTTGGGGAACTTAGCCTCTTCGGTGAGAGTGGCTCCAAAGAGAATGCTGATGGTAGACGATGCATTGATAGCCCATCCGTTGGCGTTGAGCAGCGGTGCAATATTGCGTTTGCGCAGTTTGAACCATGCCATTATCATCGACGGTCCACTGATAACGAGCATGATGCCGATGATAGCAGCGAGCGGTGCCCACCATCCTACTTTGACAAGGTTTGTTACTCCGTCGCCAAGGCTGGTGAGGAAAGCACCGATATAGCCAATAGCCATACCGAAGGCTGCAAAGATACCGGCGAACTTGGCAATATCGAAGGCTTCCACTTTCTTCTCTGCTGGATTGGTAGTGGCAGCGTTCGTCTCCACTTTGTTGGTGACATCGGCAAAGACCTTGCTCTCTTTGTCAGCTGCCGACTTGTTGATGAGGTTCACTACCCAGTCTCCAAACTTGCGGTAAGGACTCCAGAAAGCCTGTCCTATCGATATCGGGTTGTCAACAATCTTGGTTACCTCGGCGTCCCAGTCTCGTCCTTGACGGTCGTAGAAGAGTGCGTTCTTGCCTACTTTGAGGTTGTGTATATCGCCAATGGTCATGGCTGCCACAATCTGCATCTTCTCGCCTGTGGATTGAAGCGTGCAATTGCAGTAAATAAGGAACATACCACTTGCTGCGGCTTGTGTATCATGTTTGCCCATGTCAGCCACACGCATACAGAGATGGCATGCTCGTTGGTCAATGACGAGTGTACCGGCTTGGAAGATGGCTTGTACATCCTTGTCGCGCGAGTAGAAGTCTTGCAGGGTGACAAAGTTACGCAGGATAGTAGCGAAGTCTCGATAGAGATGCAGCAGCTTATCCACTTGGTTGATATTGTTAGCTTCCTCGGCAACGGCTTTGTCTTTCTCCACAAGAGCGATGAGTGCATCGTGTTGATTGTCCTTCAGCAATTGCTCAATAGTGTCAGCACCGAGCGGTTCTACACTATTGCCTTGCTTGGCGTTGAGCCATGCAATGTAGGGTGCTAAGCGTGTGCCAATAGCGTTCCAGTCGTCCTCGGTGATAACCTTGACGTCGGCAGCAAAGGCTTCGTTGCGTACGATACTGAACGGTGCAGCCCATGCAGGGTTGATAGGGTAAGCAAGGTCAATCTCTGGTTTGTTTGAAATGCGTGCGATAGGATACGAAGCAATCTCATCGGTTTGCTTAGTAAGGTCTTCGCGGCTAATAGCTTCAATACGGGTCACCTGTACATCAAGTGCAGCGGCACTGTTCTCATTGAAGGCAGCAAGCTTGCAGCGAACAAAGAAGTCCTTCACCTTGGTGTCAAGTGCCTGATAAGCATTGAGAACAGCATCGGTCTTATCGCCATAAGGCAACTCTACGGCTTGTTTCTTCCAGTCGTCGTAGGCATTGAGGTCGGCATAGAAGGCGTCGATCTGTTCGGTAGTAGCACCTTGAAGACCACTGCGGTCGAGTGTACCACCGGTGATGGTTACGATGTTAGCAATGATGCTTTTGAGAGCAGCGTCATCAGTAGAGTTCTCGGTTATTACACCGTCGCCATTGAACTGCGTCTTGGCAAAGATAGACATCGAGTCTTGTGTGTCTTGCAAAGTGAGTATATCCTCGCTCTTGTTGAGGTTCAGTGCAATCTGCTTCGCCGATTGGTAGATGTTCTTGCCAGCTTGGGTGTCTTGGTTGATGTCGCTGAGCGATAGGTTGCCGTCGTTATGAAGCAAGATATCGGGGTCTTTGAGTACATCGCATAGCCAGTTGGCTGTGGTGATGACGTCGTTGACGTGTATCTTGCCGTCGGCATCGGCATCGGTGTATTGCAGGCTTTTGCTATCGATCTCAAGTCCACTGATAGGGCAGGAAAGAACCGTCCACATCTTTTGGTCGAGCTCGGCTAAGTGCTTAATATCCTCGCCTGATTGGATATTTACTCGGGTAGTGCCTCCAATGTTTTGGAAGTCCCATTTGTGTTTATTATTCAGTGCCATGTTATATGGGTTTTAGTTTGCTTGATGATATTGGTGAAGCGATAGGTTGTCGCTCACAATCTTGATGCTGCGTACCTTTTGGAAGCCCATAGCGCAGATAAACGCCAGTTCCATGTCGAAGACGCAGTCGGTCTCTTTGCTTTGCAGAACGAAGTCGGTGCTGGTGAAGCATCGTGTGTCGCCAGCGAGGTGAAAGACGGGTTCGGGATAGTCTACATTAGGGTGGTAGAGATGACATTCGCCTACCTCTACGCGTGTGCCGATAGCATAGTTGGCAGAGCCAGCATAGCCTATGTTGATGATTTCGGTGTCAAGCGGAACAGAACGCAGTTTCTGCATGATGTTGAGTGCACCTATGCCACATTCGAGGATAGGTATGCCTGGCATCATCTCTTCTGCCATGCGTCGTTCTTTGCTTTCGGCTACTACAATGAGTTGATTCATATAAGTTCTTGTTTTAATGAATAGTACATTTCTGTATGAGGTCTTCTTTAGTGCCTCTCAGTATATTGATATCGGTGTATCCTTTGATACCAGCCACAACGCCCATCTCTGTGAATTGCCACATCAGGTGCATACGGTTAGGCGTTTGTCCCCCGTAGCGCGCAATCCAGAAGTGATAGTTCAGCAGGTCTTTATGCTTCATAAAGAATGTCTGATAGCAGTTCTCGTTGGTATAGATGATAGGTTTGACACCGTAGTAATGCTCCACTTGCTTGAGCCAACAGAGGATAGAGTCGGCTTCGGGTAGTCGATTCTTATAGACTTCAACATCGAGTACAGGTACCATGTCTCCTCGTTGCAGGTTGGCTGTCCGGATATAGTTGTCGGCTTGCTTGCGTGCAGAGAGGGTAGGCGAATAGAAGTGGTATGCGCCAAAGAGCATATTGTATTTGGCGGCACCGGCTTTGTTGCGTGTGTAGAAATTGTCTTGTTTGCGGACACCTTCTGTGGCTTTGGCAATGACGAAGTCAATTTCTCGCTTACTGCAGCCGTCGTGTGGCTCACGATAAAGTAGTCGTTGCTTATCAAGGTAGAGGCATACCTCGTCCCAATCGATGTAAGACTGGTAGTGCGAGATGTCAATACCAATGACCTCGGCATCGGGTAATTGCACATTGGGGTTGTGGTGGAATAGAGTATAGAGCCTTTCTTTGAACTGAGGCAACTCCTCTCTTGTTGGTAGCCAACCGTAGTACCATGCTGTACCGATAGCAAGAACAACGCACAGCACAAGGATAACAATAGTGGCTATCATGATGTGCAGGATACGCTTCCAGAGTGGACATGCAGACTTCTTACGTCGTTTGGTGGTGCGGCGATGCGTGTTGTGTGTATGTGTGTTGGGCGTCTCCATTACAAGGGACAAAGGTACGATAAATTTCTTGGTGCTACAAGAGGCTTTTCCTTCACAAGAAAAATAAAACAACCACCGAGAGCACGAAGTCTGTCGGTGGTTGTTATGCAAGGATGTTCCGTTAGTTATGATAGATAAGCCATTCCCAAGGTTTGAGAGTGATATTATCGGTCTCGCCGAGGTGCACTGGCATGCCGCAGATGCAGGTGTAGTCCCCTGCTAACTCTGCAGTTTGCAGGGTGAAGGACTGCTCCACAGGTGAGAAGTTAAATATACCAATGACGGTGTTCTCATCGTTTTGGCGTACGCATGCGAAGATGCTGTCGTTGTCGCACGCAATGCGGCGAATAGGTGCTCCCAACTCGTTGCTCCAAAGTGCCGAGTTCTCCTCGCGCACTTGGTTGAGGTCTTGATACATAGCAAACTCGGGTGTATGGTTGCGCTCAATGACATCTTTCTCGAAGAACTCGAGACGGTGGTTGTTCGCAAATTCTTGTCCAGTGTAGATGAGTGGCATTCCTGGAGCAATGTAGGTAAAGGCAGCCATAGTGCCTGCAGCATCGCCCATACGCTCAAACTCAGTGCCGTTCCAACTGTTCTCGTCGTGGTTACTAGTGAAGTTCATGCGGATGGCGTAACTTGGGAAGATAGTATCGGTTTTGGCAAAGTAGTCCCAGAGGTCGTTTACAGTTTTCTTACATTGTGCTACATCGTTCATCAAGTGGTGCAACTCCCAGCCGTAGTACATATCGAAGGCACGCTGGTTGAGTTCAGGTTTCTCGGCTTCAGCAAGGGTGAAGAGACTTGGGTAGTCGATACGTAGACTGTCGAATGCCCATTCCCAGAAGTCGGTAGGTACTTCCATGGCTACATCGCAACGGAAACCGTCAACGCCGATACTATCAAGCCACCAGCGCATCGATTTGAGCATCTCATTGCGCATGTCTTGGTCGTTGTAGTTGAGTTTGGCAATGTCGGTCCAGTCATATTGCACCATGAGGTTGCCTAATGAGTCACGGTAGTGCCAATCAGCGTGTTCGGTCCATGCGTTGTCTGGCGCAGTGTGGTTTGCCACCCAGTCGAGGATGACGGACATGCCCAACTCGTGTGCCTTATTGAGGAAAGAGACAAAGTCTTCGCGTGCGCCAAACTCTGGGTTGAATGCGCAGTAGTCCTTTACTGCATAGTAACTGCCGAGAGTGCCTTTTCTGCCTACTTCTCCGATAGGCTGTATAGGCATTACCCAAATGATATCGACGCCGAGAGCTTGTAGAGTAGGCAGTTCGGCTTCAGCGGCAGCGAATGTGCCTTCTTCGGTGAACTGACGAGTGTTGAGCTCGTAGATAGTGGTGTTGTATGCCCATTCGGCATGCTTGAGAGGCTCTTCAGCGCTCTTCTTGTTGCTACAGCCCATAAGACAGAGCACGGCAGCAGTGATAAACAGAGTCTTTTTCATGTTGTGAGGTGTTTTGTATTATTTATTAGTGTTTGTGTCGACATTGATAGTACCAGCCTTCAACCCTTTGCTCTTTGCAAAAAGTGTTCCATTACCCTTGACAATAACTGTCATTTGCCCATTGAAGACTTGTTGCGTGGTAGACTGAAAAGCAGTGAGGCACGTCGGGTCACCATTAGCAGCCGCAACGAAGGTCAGCCCCTCTTTGGCGGTAAAGGTGATAGTGTTATCAGCTAAGGGACATAGATTGCCTTCTTTGTCAAGTACTTGTACGCGGATATACGATAGGTCCTCAGAGATGTAGTCAGCAGTTAGTCGTATATGGTGTGGCGCACCGGCAGTGTGTACTGCGCATTCGCCGTCACGTGTGACGACCTTCAGTTCACCTGCCTCGTAGGGCACAGCAAGCCAGATGAGGCGATAGCGACGTTGAAGGCCCCATGCAGAGTCCTGCAATGCCTCTTCGCGAGTGTATTTATGTTGCACACCTTGGCTCTTGCCGTTGACGAACAGTTCCGCCTCTTGGGCATCGGTATATACCATTACAGGGATAGTGTCGCCCTTATGCCAATTCCAATGTGGCAAGATGTGGAGTGTATGCTCCTTCTTGTTCCATTGGGAACGATAGAGCCAATAGCGGTCCTTGGGGATTGAGGCAAGGTCAATGATACCGAAATAGGACGAATGACTTGGCCATGCGTCAGTGTCGTAAGGCGATGGCTCACCAAGATAGTCGAAGCCAGTCCAGACAAATTGTCCAATAGTCCAAGGATAATCGTCTTGCAGAGCAAAATCCTCGTCGGGCACATTGCTCCATGCGCAGTACTCAATATCATAACTAGAGGATTGGTTGTTTGGGTATTGGGCATCGGCTTGTTTGCGCAGCGGTAGTGGGTAGAAACCACGAGAAGAAACAGTGGAAGCCGTCTCAGAACCTAAGACTAATCGCTGTGGCGTTCTCTCGTAGGCTTCTTGATAGCGGTAAGTGCGGTAGTTGAGTCCCACTACCTCGAGTACACTGGCAAAGCCGTTTTCGAGTACGCAACTCACTTGGTCCATGCCCGATGTGATAGGTCGTGTACCATCTTCTCGTTGGCAGAGCGACTGCAGGAAAAGCGCCACTCGATAGCCATCATCGCTGCACTGGGTGGGTACTTCGTTGCCGATACTCCACATCACAATAGATGGGTTGTTGCGGTAGTGATGGAGCATATTGAGCATATCTTTCTCTGCCCAAGTGTCGAAGAAACGATGGTAACCGTTCTTGCATTTGGCTACATCCCATTCGTCGAAGGGCTCGACCATTACCATGAACCCCATCTCGTCGCATAAGTCGATGAACTCTTGCGCAGGCATATTGTGTGAGGTACGGATAGCATCGCATCCCATGTCCTGCAGCATCTCGAGTTGGTGGCGCAGTGCACTCTTGTTGACAGCCGCACCTAAAGGTCCAAGGTCGTGGTGGTTGCATACGCCTTTGAACTTGCGCACCTTGCCGTTGAGAAGGAAACCTACATTGGGCACAATCTCAATCCGGCGAATACCAAATCGTGTATCGACCCTGTCTACCAACTCACCGTTGGCATAAACCTCAGAGACGGTGTGGTAGAGTGCTGGTGTTTCGGGACTCCATAGATGAGGATTGCGCAGCGTGAAGTTCTGCTCAATAGGGAGGTTGTGACGGACATCGTAAGTGTTGTCGAGCGAGTCCAATCGTGTGCCGTTGAAGGTCAGTACGGTCTTGATGCGTATAGTCTTTCCGATAGCGTCTTGTACGGTCGTCTTAAGTCGGATACTGGCAAGCGAGTCAGTGACATAAGGCGTCGTGATATGCGTTCCCCATACAGGTACATGTACTTTGCTGGTCTCAATGAGATGCACCTTGCGGAACAGACCTGCGCCAGGATACCACCGAGAGGACTCCGGTCGGTTCTGCATACGCACACTCAGTTGGTTGTCCTGCGGTTGCAGATAAGGTGTGATATCGACATGAAAGGCGTTGTAGCCATAAGGCCAAAAGTAGACCTGTCGTCCATTGATATAGACCTCCGCCTCACTCATGGCACCGTCAAAGAGCAGTTCAACTCGCTTATCTGCAGTCGGATTGGGTAGGGTAGTCTTGTACCATGCTGCTCCCACATAAGGTAATCCCCCTGTGCGTCCAGTCTTCTCGCTCGCTGTGGTCTCAAAGTTCTGCGTCACTGCCACAGTCTGTAGGTCGTTACTTCGGTCGAATGGTCCATAGATAGCCCAGTCGTGAGGTATCTCTACTCGCTGCCACCCCTTAGTAGGAATAGTGCGTTCAGTCGTCTCGTGGGCAAAGTCCCAATAGGTAAGGAGCGTCTCGGTACGCTGTGCAAAGATAGCAGTAGAGAGACAAAGTGCAAGGATGGTGAAGATGTGTTTCATGGTGTGGTAAGTGGTAGGTTACAGTTCGCTTTCCTTGAGCCGTTCGGCGTTTTCGGCAACGGTGAGTGCATCGATAACCCCTTGTATATCGCCGTCCATAAAGGCTTGGAGGTTGTAGACGGTATAACCGATGCGGTGGTCAGTGATACGCCCTTGCGGATAGTTGTAGGTGCGTATCTTGGCAGAGCGGTCACCTGTGGACACCATCGTCTTACGGCGAGCCGCGATGTCGTCGATGTATTTCTGGTGCTCTTTGTCGTAAATCTGTGTACGCAGACGTGAGAGAGCGCGCTCTTTGTTCTTCGGCTGGTCACGCGTCTCAGTACACTCGATGAGTATCTCCTGTACCTCGCCGGTATTGGGGTTCTTCCAGTTATACCGCAAGCGCACGCCCGACTCTACTTTATTGACGTTCTGTCCACCAGCACCACCCGAACGGAAGGTCTCCCATTTAATCTCGCCCTCGTTGATATGCACCTCAAACTCGTCAGCTTCGGGCAAAACAGCCACGGTGGCAGCAGAGGTATGCACGCGTCCTTGAGTCTCGGTCACAGGCACTCGCTGCACACGGTGAACGCCCGACTCATACTTGAGTGTGCCGTAGGCGTTGGCTCCTGTGACATTGAAGATAATTTCTTTGTAACCACCAACAGCGCCCTCCGAGAAGGAAGAGATGGTATATTTGAAACCATGCATCTCAAAGTACTTGGTGTACATACGGAATAGGTCGCCAGCAAAGAGTGCCGCCTCGTCGCCACCAGTACCACCACGAATCTCCATAACAACGTTCTTCCCGTCCTCTGGGTCTTGCGGAAGTAGCATGAGTTTAACTTCCTCCTCGAGTGCAGGTATCTGTGGCTCGAGTTCATCAATCTCTGCCCGTGCCATCTCTTTCAGTTCAGGGTCTGACTCGTTATGGAAGATGTTCTTAGCCTCTTCGAGATTGGTACGCGCTTTCTTATATTTCTCTGCGGAAGCAAGTACGCGCTCGAGTTCGTGATAGTCCCGATTGAGTCGCACGTAGCGGGGTTGGTCTGCAATGACGGCAGGGTCAGTGATGAGTAGTGCTACCTCGTGGAACTTGGCTTCCAGTCCTTCTATTTTGTCTAATATGTCCATAATCTTACTTCAGTCGCTGTTCTCTTGCAGCTTGGAGGGTGTTTTGCAGTAGGCTGACGATGGTCATCGGCCCTACACCTCCCGGCACAGGTGTGATATATGCGCAGTGCGGTGCGACATGCTCAAAGTCAACGTCGCCCACAAGTCGGTAACCCCGTGCGGCATTAGCATCGGGAACACGGTTGATGCCGACGTCAATAACGGTGACCCCATCGTGCACCATATCCTCCGTCAAGAGGTTGGGGCAACCCGTAGCAACGATGATGATGTCCGCCATGCGGCACAAGTCTTTCAGGTTGTGCGTGTGTGAGTGGCACAGTGTGACAGTGGCATTGCCTCTCTCATGCTTCTGCATCAAGAGCTGCGCCATAGGCTTACCTACAATATTCGAACGCCCAATGACCACTACATGCTTCCCGTCGGTAGGTATGTCGTACCGTGCGAGCAGTTCGCGTATACCTCGTGGCGTGGCAGAGACGATCGACGGCAGCCCTTGCGAGGTGCGTCCCACGTTCTCTGGCGTGAGCCCATCGACGTCTTTTCGGTAGTCAATGGCAGAGGTGATATGCTGTTCATTGATATGTTGAGGCAACGGCAGTTGCACAATAAAACCGTCAATAGCAGGGTCTTGGTTGAGTTCGTCTATCTCCTGCAGCAACTCCTCCTCAGTGATAGTGTCCTCGAAGGCAATGCGCTCGGCAATTATACCCACCTCTTCGCAGGCGCGTATCTTATTGCGGACGTAAGTCTCGCTAGCTGGATTGTGCCCCACGATGACAATACCGAGATGCGGTGCCGATTGTCCTTGTGCCACAATAGCGGCGACCTCCTCATGCAACTCGTGCCTAATCTGTTGTGCTATGTACTTCCCGTCTAGTATAGTCATCGGCGACGCATTTGTTGTACCTTACGCATCATCTTGCTTGTCTGCTCAAACTGCTTGATGAAGCGGTTCACTTCAACGATGCTCGTGCCCGAACCTTTGGCAATACGGTCTTTGCGTGAGCCATTAAGTAGCGCAGGATTGGCACGCTCGGCAGGTGTCATCGAACCGATAATGGCTTCGATTGGTTTGAAGGCATCGTCACTAACTTCCACCCCCTTAAGAGCCTTGTCCATACCTGGAATCATCCCCATGAGGTCCTTCATGGAACCCATCTTCTTTATCTGGTTCAACTGATTGAGGAAGTCGTTGAAGTCAAACTGATTCTTGGCAATCTTCTTGCTGATGCGCCGTGCTTCTTCTTCGTTATATTGCTCTTGTGCACGCTCAACAAGACTGACCACATCGCCCATACCGAGGATACGGTCTGCCATACGTGCAGGGTGGAAGACGTCCAGTGCATCCATCTTCTCGCCTGTACCGATGAACTTAATAGGCTTGTCAACGACCGAACGAATAGACAGTGCAGCACCACCACGCGCATCGCCATCGAGTTTTGTGAGGACGACGCCGTCAAAGTTTATGCGGTCATTGAACTCCTTGGCGGTATTGACTGCGTCTTGACCAGTCATGGCATCGACCACGAACAGCGTCTCCGAAGGGTTGATAGCGTCTTTGATAGCGGCAATCTCCTGCATCATCTGCTCATCAACAGCCAACCGTCCTGCGGTATCGACGATAACAACGTCGTATCCAAACTTGCGTGCCTCGGCAATAGCGTTCTGCGCTTTCTTGACAGGATTGGTCTCCGTCTCTTCGGTGTAGACTTTCGCATTGATCTGTTCGCCCAACACGCGTAACTGCTCAATGGCAGCAGGGCGGTACACGTCGCACGCAGCAAGCATCACTTGCTTACCTTTCTTGGTCTGCAAGTAGTTGGCAAGCTTCGATGCAAAAGTGGTCTTACCGGAACCTTGAAGACCCGACATGAGGATGATGGCAGGCGTACCCTTGAGGTTGATGTCAGTCGCCTCGCCACCCATGAGTTCAGCCAACTCATCGTGCGTGATCTTCACCATCAGTTGCCCAGGACGCACAGCGGTGATGACGTTCTGCCCGAGCGCTTTCTCTTTGACTCGGTCGGTGAACTGCTTGGCAGTCTTATAGTTAACATCGGCTTCGAGCAACGCTTTGCGTATGTCCTTTACGGTCTCGGCAACGTTAATCTCAGTGATGCGCCCCTCGCCTTTCAGTATCTTGAAGGAACGCTCTAATCGTTCAGATAGGTTATCAAACATGTTATTGAGATGTTATTTAGTCAATAATTGGTCGTTAATTAGTCAATAATTAGTCGTTAATTGGTCGCTTTATTCGGTTGTATTACAATCGTATTACTGTTGTTTTGTAAGAGTCTGCAAAGGTACGAAAAAGTTCTCAAACGAACAAGCAGTGAATAATTAACGCATCTCCCCAGCATCAAAACGTACCTTTGTTCTTTGAATTTAGGATAATAATAGACAAAACAAGCGTCATTCCAAGCAGGTCAGACGCAATGATTGTGGAGACGACACGCCCTCGTGTCGTCCGGGTCGTAAGACCCGATTGACCCCACCACGCATGTTAATTGTTAATTGTTAATTGTTAATTAACCCCCATGTCGTCCGAGCCGCAAGGCTCGAACAACCATTCCACGCCTGTTAATTGTTAATTGTTAATTGTTAATTCAAGAGTCCGTCATCATCTCCCCGAGCAACTCCCGCAACTCCTCCACAGTCACCTGCGTCTTAGCCGCCGTCGAAGCCGTAACAGCCGTCTGAGTAGTCACCGTCTGTGTCGTCGTTTCCGTCTGACTCTCAGCCACTTTCGTCCCTTTCGCTTGCGCATTGATCTGTTGCGCCAACTGGGCAATAACGAACCCTCTCAAGGTCGAATACCGCTTGTTAGACGAAGTAGGATGCTTACGAAAATAGTCTTTATGCTTTTGAAATTGCTTCTGCCACGCTGCTTTTTGCACAGGGTCAGCCAGCACTGTTTTAGACTGATTGACAGCCTCTTTGAATGAATCAATGGTCCTTTGCCGCTGAGGTGCTACCGGACCCGTGTAAGGGTGCTCAATGATATACGCCTGCGTGCGACCATTACGGGTACGAAGTACAACCTTTCCGCCGCATGTCAAGCGACCTGATATGTTTGCAACGGGTGGTATAAAAGTAACTCTTGCCATAAATGTAGTGTTTAACAGTTATCTATGCCGCAAAAGTACAAACTCTTTTCCACACCCACAAGCAAATAAGCACAAAAAATCAAGCCCCCAACCAAAAAACAACCCAAAATCTAACTCGACCCCGCCCAAAATCCATCTCGCTCCCGTCTCGACCCCCTCCAAACCCTGTCCCGAGTCAGTCTGCGGCTTATGACGAACCAAATACAGTCAAAACACGGTTGATACACGGTTCATACAAGGTCCTTTCAGCTTATCTTATGATACCCTTATAAGGCTTTCTCCCTACCGATCCCCCGCTTTTTCAATACTTTTATGCCCACCAAACAACCCCATTGTAAAACCAACGCCCTTGTCCGTCGGAAAGATACTGCGATTGTGGAGACGACACGCCCTCGTGTCGTCCGAGCCGTCAGGCTCGTTTGACCGTACTACGCATTTGTCCAATTGTAAATTGTCAAATCAAAGTGCCCTCGTGTCGTCCGAGCCATAAGGCTCGAATGACCTTACCATGTCTGTTAATTGTTAATTGTTAATTGTTAATTTTCCTAACCCTTGCACACATAATATAATTGTCGTAACTTTGCAGGCTACAATAAGCAGCGAACAAAATTATATCAAATATATCATGTTGGATAAGAAAGTAATTGCAGTGGTAGGCTTGGGTTATGTGGGTCTGCCCCTGGCTGTAGAGTACGGCAAGAAGTACAGAGTGATTGGATTTGACATCAACAAGGCGCGTGTCGCAGAGCTCGAACGGGGCGAGGACCATACCTTAGAGGCTGACCTCATTGGCATGAAGCAAGCCCGAGACGCTTTTGAAAGCACGGGCAAGATTGGACTCACCTTCTCCTCAAACAGCGACGACCTTAAGCAAGTCAATGTCTATATCGTGACCGTACCAACACCTATCGACCGCTTCAACAATCCCGACCTGACCCCCCTCTTGAAAGCATCGGAGACAATCGGTAAGACCTTGAATAAAGGTGATATTGTCATCTATGAATCAACCGTTTACCCTGGTTGTACCGAAGAAGACTGCGTACCTGTCCTCGAGAAGTTCTCGGGACTGACGTTCAATAAAGACTTCTTCTGTGGCTATTCACCAGAACGTATCAACCCAGGCGACAAGGTAAACACCTTGACTAAGATCAAGAAGATCACCTCGGGTTCAACGCCTGAGATTGCCGATGTCGTAGACGCACTGTATAACAGTATCTTAGAGAACGGTACGCACAGAGCGCCTAACATGAAGGTGGCGGAAGCAGCGAAAGCCGTTGAGAACTCACAGCGTGATGTGAACATCTCCTTTATGAACGAGTTGGCACTTATTTGCGACAAGGTAGGTATTGATACCAACGATGTGATCGATGCCGCAGGTACGAAGTGGAACTTCCTCAAGTATCGCCCAGGTCTTGTTGGTGGTCACTGTATCTCCGTCGACCCTTATTACCTCGCCCATAAGGCAAAGGCATTAGGTTATACGCCTGAAGTCATTCTCTCTGGGCGTCGTGTCAACAACAGTATTGCTAAGTTCATTGCTGATAAGACCTTGAAACTCATGATCCAAAAGGACCACAAGATTAAGGATGCCAATGTCTTGATTCTTGGTGTGACCTTCAAGGAGAACTGCCCCGACTGCCGTAACACGAAGGTGGTTGATATCGCTACCGAACTCCAAGAGTTTGGTTGTAAGGTCGATATATACGACCCATGGGCTTCGGCTGAAGTGGTTAAACATGAGTATGGCAAGGACCTCATTCCGGCTATCGACCCTGATAAGAAGTATGCCGCTATCGTGGCTTGCGTCTGCCATAATCAGTTCAAGACCTTCGACTTCAAGAAATACAAGGATCAAGGAGCAGTTATCTTCGATGTCAAAGGCTTCGTCGATCGGAGTCTTGTCGATGCACGACTCTAATAAATTAGGATAAAGCACTTGGCGGTTGAGATAGAGGATATCGGCAAGCGAGATGTAGCATGGGGGCTTATTGCTACCGTGTTCACTGTAGGGGCAGGGATAATCTTTCTGCCCTTTATCCTATATAAGATGTCCGCTGAGACTGTGGGGATCTGGAATGTCTTCCTCACTATCTCGGCGTTGGTCTTACTCTTAGATTTCGGGTTCCAACCCTCCTTTGCAAGGAACATCAGTTATATCTTCTCGGGTGCAACCAACCTCAAGAAAGAAGGGGTCGAGGTCGTGGATTGTGACCGAGAGGTCGATTATGGCTTACTCAAAACCACCATCCACGCTATGCAAGTCTTTTACCGTTGGATGGCACTCGCCACCTTGGTGCTCTTTGCTACTCTCGGTACTGCTTATATCTACTTGCTCCTCGGTAAGTATTCCGGAAACAAGACGGATGTCCTCGTGGCGTGGGTGCTACTTATTGGCATCAGTTGTTACAACCTCTATACCATGTACTATGAGGCGCTGCTCACCGGTAAAGGATATATAAAACGAAAGCAACAGATCAATATCATTGGCAAGTTGAGTTACATCCTTCTCGGTGTCACTCTTGTGTACTTGGGCTTTGGCTTGACGGCTATTGTTAGTTCGCAGTTGCTGGATATCTTGATACGCCGAACGCTCTATAAGCGTGTCTTCTTCACCAAAGAGATGAGGGCTAAGTTAGCCGTGGCAGAGGAACAAGAGATGCAACCTGTCCTGCGTGCTATCATACCTAATGCGACTAAGATGGGCTTGACGAACCTTGGTGGGTTTATCATCACACGCTCCTCCATACTAATTGGTTCGGCTTTGTTACCTTTGGCGGATATGGCTGCTTATGGTATCACCTTTCAGGTTATCGATGTTCTTGGGCGTTGCGCTATGATTGTCTATATGTCTTACATACCGAAGTTAGCGCAATACAGAGTACAAGGCTACTTCGCAGGGCTAAGACGCATCTATGGCTACAGCGTACTGTTCCTTGTGTTGACCTTTATTGCTGGCGGTGCGGTAATATTGTTGTTAGGAGATTGGGCGTTAGATATCATACACAGTGACACGCATTTTATGGCATTCAATATGACGCTTGTCCTCCTTATCGTGCAGATGCTTGAGAATAATCATATTGTTGCCTCTGGGTTCATATTGGCTGATAACAAGACCCCCTTCTTTATCCCATCCCTCGTATCCGCAGGGGCTACATTGGTTCTGCTGATTGTCTTCCTTAACTGCACGAATATGGGACTGTGGGGATTGATTTTAGCACCTGGTCTGGTGCAACTCGCCTACCAAAACTGGAAGTGGCCCAGTGTAGTCATTAAGGAATTATATAGCACAAAAGAAGCATAAAAGAAGTAATTACGAAGTAAAGAGATAGCCTATGAATATCACACTCATTGCAGGTGCGCGCCCTAATTTCATGAAGATTGCACCTATCATACACGCTATTGAAAAGGCACAAGAACGAGGCAAAGATATCCACTATCGCTTAGTGCATACGGGGCAACACTACGATAAGAACATGTCCGATACGTTCTTCGAGGAGTTACATATACCCGCCCCTGATATCAACCTCGGTTGTGGTGGCGGTACACAAGCAGAGCAGACCGCTCATATCATGGTGGAGTTCGAGAAAGAGTTGCTTCAACATCCGACAGACCTTGTCTTAGTCGTTGGAGATGTAACCTCTACCATGGCGTGCTCTATCGTTGCAAAGAAACTGTGTACTCGGGTATGCCATGTAGAAGCCGGTATTCGCAGTTGGGACTTGACCATGCCTGAGGAGATTAACCGTATGGTCACCGACGCTTTGGCTGACTTCTTCTTTACAACCTCCGAGGTAGCAAACAGCAATCTCCGTCGAGCAGGGGTCGAAGAAAGCCGCATTCACTTTGTGGGCAATGTCATGATAGATACCTTACTCAAGAACATGTCCTCCTTCCGAAAGACGAGTCTCTTTGACGACTTGCACCTGCAAGATGGGCATTATATAGTCTTGACCCTGCATCGTCCTGCTAATGTCGATGAGGCGGATAAGTTACGCAGTACGATGCAGGCTATCACGAGTAATGTAGAAGGTGAACCGATCGTATTCCCTATCCACCCTCGTACTGCGAAGATATTTGCTGACCTCGGTATCGTTGCTGATAATCTCCATATTGTGCCGCCTATGGGTTACTTGGAGTTCAATTACTTGGTGCAGCATGCTCGTGCCGTGGTGACAGACAGCGGCGGTATCACTGAAGAGACTACCGTCATGCGCATTCCTTGTCTTACTTTGAGGGATAATACCGAGCGACCCGAGACTTGTACGATTGGTACTAACGAGTTGATTGGTACCGACCCCGAGAATATTGCACCGGCCTTAGGACGACTCTATGCAGGCAATTGGAAGAAAGGCGATGTACCTCCGCTTTGGGATGGACACGCTGCCGAACGAATAGTGGAGATATTGGTAAACAAATAAGGCTCCGCAAATTGTCAAATTGCTAAATTGTCATATTCATGTACTTATTCTATACGCCCGATATTGCTACTTCGCACTGTCTTTCAGAGGAAGAGTCAGGGCACTGCATCCGTGTTCTCCGCTATGCCAAAGGCGACAATATCCTTCTTACTGATGGACAGGGTACAACCTACGAGGCTCGTATTACCAATCCCAATCCCAAACACTGCGAGTTTGAGATAATAAACCAAGAGAAGCAGCTGAAGTCTCATCCTTTTCATCTCCATATTGCCATTGCTCCTACTAAGAATGTGGAACGGCTTGAGTGGTTTGTTGAGAAGTGCACCGAAATAGGGATCGACGAGATAACACCGCTTTTGTGTCGGTTCTCCGAGCGTAAACAGTTGCGGATCGATCGGTTGCAGAAGGTAATGCTCTCGGCTGCTAAACAGTCGCTCACGCCTTATCTACCCGAGTTGCATGAGTTGACCGACTATCAAGACTTCATACAAGAATACACCCACGACCGTCATCCTGAGGTCGACAAGTTTATTGCGCATTGTTATAAAGAGGAGAAGCATCTGCTGCGTGACCTTATTGTAAAGGGTAGGGATGTATTGGTCTTGATAGGTCCCGAGGGAGACTTCTCGGAGCAAGAGGTAGAACAAGCGTTGGCGGAAGGGTTCCGCCCCGTTAGTCTGGGTAACTCTCGTCTGCGTACGGAGACAGCAGGCGTGGTAGCATGTCACACCGCAATCCTTCTTAATGAATGAGACGCAGCATTGTAATATCGTTTTCGGTAGCGCTTCTGTTGATGGGGCATCCAGTGTGTGCGCAGACTCCTTTGGTGCAGGCTGACCTCTCCAAGACTACACATATATCGCCTTATTACTTCTCCCCGAACGCTTTTCCTATTCCCGATATGTTGACGGGTGAAGTATCGCCAACTCTGCGAATAGAGTTGAGCGGTGATTATTATATGGGCTTTGCAAAGGACAAGACAGAAGACATTGCTTTCAATCTACGCATACCGCTTTTTACCGATAGGGTGAATCTAACCTTGTGGATGCCTATGATGGAGTTCTATCAGAACACCCTTGAGCGTCAACGCATACAAGGACTGCAGGATACCGTAGAGATGTCGGGACACCTTGCAGGCGACCTCTATCTCTCAACCGATATACAAGTGTTGCGCCACCGCCGATGGATACCCGATATTGCTATCCGTGCTGCACTTCGTACGGCAAGCGGAGGGGGGTATAGCAAAGCACGCTATTACGACAGTCCTGGGTATTTCTTTGATGCAACGGTGGGGGAAGTGTTTCCTATCGAACCTTCTACCTTCTTGCAAGAACTGCGCTTAGCCGGTTCGGTGGGCTTCCTGTGTTGGCAGACCGACAATGGAAGGCAGAACGATGCGGTGATGTATGGTGTTATGTTGAAGTGGAAAACGAAGTACTTCTCTCTTTCGGAGGTATTCTCAGGGTACACCGGTTGGGAAGATGAGCACAAGAATCACCCCGACGCCCATGATGCGCCGATGTCACTTAAGACGACTATTGCAGGATATTATAAGGGATTTGAGTGCAGCCTCATGTATCAATATGGACTGCGTGATTATCCGTTCCACCAACTGCGCTTATCGGTTGCTTACAATATCGACATACTGAAGTATCGCCGTCGATAGTGTTAGCAATCGCCTTGCTTTATTCTTGGAAATCGTCCGAGCACAGATAGTCACATATAAGCTTGAAGTCTCGTCCGGATATCAATCCTTGTTTTATCAAGGAACGAGTATCCTTCTCGAAATCTATGTATGTGCTTATACTTGACCCCACTTTTGAATCGAATATCTCACCCTTTTGGTAGTATTCAACTGCCTTAGCCCGTTGTTTGTCAACCAATAGACAATGCCCGTAGTTTACGTAGTCGTAGGACTTTGCATCTGCTGAGTTAGCCACTTTCTCCGCATAACTGAGCGCCATGCTTACTTTCTTCTGCATCAGTGCGCACCATGCTATTCCTCGCTGATACTTGATAGTATCGGGTTCGAGTAGGTCTAACTTGCAGAATAGTTGCAAGGCATCGTTGTATTGTTCTAACCGTTCTAAGCAGATAGCCTTTTGGTAGACGTATTTAGTATTGTCGGGCTTTAGTTCGAGCAATGTATCATAGTATTTGATGGCAGTCTTGTACTTGTCATCTTTCATGGCACAGGTAGCCAAGTGATGGAGAGTCCATTCGTCGTCATCTTGAAGCGCCAATACCTTTTCAAACGATTTTATTGCTTGTACATAGCGGTCTTGTTTCTGTTGCGCATAGCCCAACTTCTGCCACAGTTGAATCGAAGGAGGTAGTTTCTTGCCCGATAGTATATACTCGGCTTCTTCGTATAACTTGAGTTCGAGGCAGTGGTCTGCAATTATCTCCCAATATTCGTCAAAACAAGGTTGCAACATCTTGGTTCGACATATACTGGCTATTCCTTTCATCTCGTTAGCATATTCCCACGGGTTAAGGTTGAAGAAGCGGAATAGATTGCGGATGTATAGTGTTATGATGCTTTCTGGTTGGTTTTTCTCTCGGTGTAGGTTGATTTCGGCATCGGACATCTCTTTGATTTCGTCAGGCAGCATATCGGTAAGCATATCGAAACCTGTCCTTTTAAGTGCGATGCAGGTACTATAGAGGTCTATAGAACAAGTGGCTTCGTTAGCATAGAGCAACTTGAGTACTAACTTACCTGCAGGGCTATTGAAGTCGATTCCTATTTCGGGGTTATCTTTGCTGAACGGAATAAACCAGTTGGTGATTTCCGATTGAAAGAAACCATGTCCGAGTGCTATTTTGGCGGCGGTATAATTAATGTCGGCACCCATTTGGTGCAGGTGCATGATAGCCTCGGAGTGTTTGCTGACCATCTTGTTCATCTCTTTGCTCCATGCAGGGTTGCCCTCTTCAAGGTCGTTGAGGTTGAGAAAGATGGAGGTCTGTCCTTGCTTTAAGTTCTTCTGCTGCGCAATGATATCATCTTGCAAGTTCTTCATAGCGTCGGACACTTGATTGGTGAGGGTGGTAGCCAGTAGCACCAAACATATCTGCGACACCCGTTCTCTCATCTTGGGTTGATCTGTGATATCTCTCCACCGCTTTGTTGCTTCTAAATAGAGAGGGATACGCGCATCGTAGCGATGCATGGCTAAGATGCATCCCACGAGTGCCTTATCTGAAACGATGCTGTCAGCATCGTTGACCATATCAAGAAGGAGCGACAACAGTTCTTCGGAGAAAGCACTAAGGACATTAAGTGTGAGGGCGGTTGCAGCCATCTGCAAGGAGGTGCTGTTGCCTGTCGAGTGCAGGTCATCCCACTCTTGGCGCAGGGCGGAAGCCTCTCTCATTAAGAGAAAGTGGTAGAAAGCATCTCGTTCGTGCCCGAAAATGTTGGTGTGTTGTTCTTGCAGGTGGGAGAGTAGGGACTTGCGTGGATAGGATGCAAGGTTCTCTTCATTGATAATCTCATCCAGCAGTTTGTAGGCTTCGATTGCTAATTGATCAATGATAGTATCCCGTATAGGGTCGTCGCCTCCAGAAAGGAAGTAGTTGACAAGGCAGTTATAGCTACTCTCGATGCTGTGAAAGCAGTCGGAGCGTCCATCTTGTGGATACTGAGCCACGAGTTTTCGCAGTTCAATTAATGCTTGTTTGATTTTGCGCCTTTGAAGGTGCTTGTCGATAGAATCCTTCAGCGTAATTCCTTGGTAGTTGTGAAAGTCTTGTCCCATAGAGGTCTTGGTTGAGAGGGTTAGCCCAGACGACTGATGTGAATAAGTTCGTCGAGATTTAATACTTTTATTTTGCGTCCATCCATGCTAATCACTCCTTCGTTGGCGAAAGCAGTGAGTGTACGGATAGCGTTGCTGGTCGTCATATTTGATAAGTTGGCAAGGTCGTCGCGCGAGAGATACATACTGATGGTAGCGCCGTCCTCATCGAATCCGTAGTTGTTTTTAAGGTAGAGCAGTGCTTCAGCGAGTCGTCCTCGTATGTGTTTCTGCGCGATATTAACGGAACGGGTATCGCTTGTGCCCAAGTCTTTTGCCATTTCGATCATGAAGAGGTAGCAGAATCGGCTGTTTTCTTGTATGACCTTCATGAATGCTTCTTTCTTTACGAGATAGACATCGGATACTTCGCATGCGCTGACGCTGGTGTTGTAGCATTCGTCTGCAATCATGGCACGATAGCCGAAGAAGTCGTAAGGTTTGAGCATTCGTATTATTTGGTTGCGATTGCTGACGCCTTCTTTATATACGCGCACTTTCCCACTGACGAGCATCATCATGTGGGTAGGCGTATCACCTTCGTGATGGATAACTTCGTTCTTGCGGAAAGTATAGATATGGCTATTTTCGTCTACGAATGCTTTCTCTTCATCGGTTAGAGCGTGCCACACGGGATTTAGTTCCCACAATTTCTCTTCTTCTTTTGCTTGTCTTTTTGCCATAACACCTTATATCTGCTCTTGTAAGTAGCCCACAAAAGTACACATTTTTTCTAATAGTAGCAAATTTTGGAGCAAAAGAATAACATTTTCGCCAAAAGTACCAAAAATGAGCGGCAGAAATTGCACAATCTAAAAGGCTTCGTTATGGTCATCGAGGTTATTCTGATTGGGGTCGTCAGGGTCTCCGTTCATGCTGCTTTGGATGACGGCATAGCCTTGTTGCTGCGCCGCACCACCGTGTTTGAGCGATGCGCTGTCGTTTGGATTGTTAGGGTAGAGTACATCATCGCCAGGGTTAAGGAAGCGGGCGTGATCCTTATCGAATTTCAGTGTGACGATGCCCGTTGCCCCATTACGGTGCTTAGCAACGATAATCTCCGCCATGCCGATCATGGAAGTATCGAAGTTATCACTTCCTTGGTGGAAGTAATACTCGGGCCTATGAATAAAGCAGACCATATCTGCGTCTTGTTCTATAGCTCCTGACTCACGCAGGTCGCTCAGTTGCGGTCGTTTGCCGTCGATACCAGTACGGCCTTCCACACCACGGTTCAACTGCGAAAGGGCGATGATAGGAATATCGAGTTCTTTGGCAAGAGCCTTCAAGTTACGAGAGATGGTGCTGACTTCTTGCTCACGGCTACCAAAGTTCATACCTGAAGCGTTCATCAACTGCAGATAGTCGATGATGATGCATTGTATCTTATGTTCTCGCACGAGTTTGCGTGCTTTGCTGCGCAGTTCAAAGACGGACAAGGAAGGGGTGTCGTCTACATATATTGGTGCACCCATTAGGGCATTGATGCGTGTTTCGAGTTGTTTCCATTCGGCGTTTGTCAATCGACCATTTTTGATTTTTTCGCCTTCCATCTCGCAAACATCGACAATGAGACGGTTGACCAACTGCACATTTGACATTTCCAATGAGAAGACTGCAACGGGTGCTTTGTAGGTGAGTGCCATGTTCTTTGCCATACTGAGCACGAAGGCAGTCTTACCCATAGCAGGTCGTGCGGCGATGATGATGAGGTCGGACTTTTGCCAGCCGGATGTGATCTTATCGAGTTTGGTGAATCCACTTGGGATACCTGACATGTTGTTATCATTTTTGCTGGCTTTATGCATGCGCTCGAAGGCTTCTTCGATGACGGGGTCAATCTGCACCACATCTCGTTTCATGGATCGCTGACTGAGTTCGAATACACCACCTTCTGCTTCGTGCATGAGGTCGTCGATATCTTCGCTTTCGTCATAGGCTTTTTCGATGATTTGTGATGAGATAGCGATAAGGTCGCGTGCTAAGGCTTTTTGTGCAATGATTTGTGCGTGGAACTTAAGGTGTGCGGTGGAGGCTACATCGTTGGTCAGTTTCGATATATACATAGGTCCGCCGACCTCGTCGAGTGTTCCATTTCTTTTGAGTTGCTCGATGACGGAAAGCATGTCGACAGGATTATCCTTGGAGGCAAGGTCTCGCATTGCCTGATAGATCTTGTTATGTGCGGGCTCGTAGAAACTTTCGGGTCGCAATATATCAGCGACGGTCCCGTAAGCCTCTTTCTCAAGCATGATTGCGCCTAAGACTTCTTGTTCCAATTCGGGAGCTTGTGGGGGGAGTTTGCCTGCAGAGTTTTGTCCTACTACAACGATAGGTTGCGAGTTTTGTTTTTTGCGTGCGTTGCGTCCAGTGTTTGTCGATATTGCCATAGTCGATAGTGTATATTTATAGGAAAAAAAGAGCCTACCTTTGTGGTAAACTTTCGCAGGCAAAGGTAGGGTTTTTGTGTGGAATGTGCAAGCGCTAATTCCACTTGTTGATGTTCATATTGTGGGTGAAAAGTCGGTGTTTCCTTTTTGTAGTACCCGAGTTACGCTGTTTATAAATTTATTGTTTTTATCACTTTGCATGGGTTTCCGACGGCGATGCTGTTGTCGGGTATATCATGTGTGACAACCGATCCGGCGCCTATGGTGCAATTATTGCCGATGGTAACGCCAGGCAACACAGTTACGCTTCCACCGATCCAGCAGTTGTTGCCGATACGGATAGGTTTAGCCCACTCGTGCCGTGTATTGCGTTCGATGGGGTTGGTGCTGTGGCAAGCGGTATACATGGAGACGTTAGGTCCGATGAAGGCATTATCACCGATGGTGACGGGTGCTTCGTCCAGTACAGTCCAATGGAAGTTAGCGAAGAAGCCTTTTCCTACATGTATCTGCTTACCGTAGTCGCAATAGAAGGGTGGGTTGATGTAAGTATCGTCGTGGCAAGTGCCGAGCAAGTTCTGCAGGAAGTCGTGCTGTGCTTTGCTGTCGCTTGCAGGGAGGTTGTTGAATTGTTGGCAGAGGTCCTTGCAGTGGAACACCTCTGCTAATAGTTCGGGGTCGTTGGCATCGTAGTCGAGTCCTGCCAACATTTTTTCTTTTTCTGTCATAGTATGCTTTTTTATGCTGTTTGCAATGTTTGTTTTGGGGTTGAACAAAAATCGTGCCTTAAAGGTATTTTAATCTTTTTTCTTTCAGCGGTCCTTCGAAGGTGGTTCGAAGGTGGTTCGAAGGTGGTTCGAAATTCGTCTTGACCTAATCTTAAACTAATTTTAACCTACCGGCGAGTAATATGCCGGTGTTAGCTTAGATCCACCTGAGATCCACCTGAGATTGTCCTAGATTGGCCTACCCCTAACTGGCCTACCCCTAACCCCTCCCTGAAGGGAGGGGGATTTCGGTACTACATTATTACTACAAAGATGTTGTTGTTGGTTGATATATGTTGTTGTTGGGGTATGATTTTACTGTTCATCCATCTAAATCGACTGTTCGTCATGAAAAAACGGCAGTTCGTCGCAATGGAGCATCGTGTGAGCGAAAGTTATACTATCTTTGCCGGTACTTAACCACGAGTGGAACACATGAAAAACGATAGAAACTTGTCCATTGGGCAATTATTTAATCTCAGTTTTGGGTTCTTTGGTGTGCAGATAGCGTATGCACTACAGAGTGCCAATATATCCCGCATCTTCGCTACATTGGGTGCTGACCCTCATACGTTGAGTTTCTTTTGGATACTCCCTCCGCTCATGGGTATGATTGTACAACCCTTGATTGGTATACTCTCTGACAAGACATGGTTTGGACCTATCTTTGGCCGCCGTAAGTTTTAT
>CAYNMA010000015.1:0-31140 GCA_964398075.1 uncultured Bacteroides sp.
TGCAAGCCGTGGCTATCTTGCTCGTGTTCTCTGGAGTATGGCTGGTGACGAGGAAGTGAGATGCAGTGGCAGTGCGTTAGTGGTTGCACATTAGGGACTGCGTGTTGGTGATTGCATGTTTATAGGATATCTAAGCCTAATCGGTCTAAGAGGTTGTTTTGAGGAGGATTGGGCGTTAAGGTTTGGTGTTTGATTATTAATGGATTTGTGCTAAAATAGGTGCTTTTTGACTGTTTGATGGCAATAGCAGGTGAGGCTATTCCTTGCTTATCTCTTCGATATCCCTCCGATATCCCTTCGATGATTTTGCGTTATTGATTATAGATATGTTTCTTTAAGATATTGAGAGACGGCGTTTATATTTGAGTGGGGCTATTTATGACTGCGCGTTGGTGACTTCGTGTTGGTGAGTTTGTGTTCGTGACTAAGGCATACATCATACATACATCCATTCATACATCATTGCATCTTCTTATAATGGCACACCAGTAGATTGCCCTCTTCGTCGCGCAGGTGCATGCCGTTGCCCTCGCAGTAGCGGAACATACGGCAGTCGTTGCACGGTGCCGATTGTTTCATCCATTGTCGGTTGCGGTAAGGCTCGAAACGGTTCTCCCATACATCCCAGAAATCGTCTTTGTAGATATTCCCTTGGTAGTACTTACCTCGTATGCTGGTGCACGCTGAGATACTGCCATCGATAAGGATAGAGGCTACGCTGATGCCGGCAGCACAGTGGTAGAGATGGTCACGGACATAGCCTTCATAACTATCGAGAAAACCCTCGCAGGAGTACGACACATGTCGTCCTTCCTCTCGGTTCTGCTGAATGAAGTCGAGTACTTGCCGCAGTTGACTGCCATCGATCAGCAGTTCCTTGTTGTCCTTGGCTCTACCCATCGGGTCGATGGTGACGAGTCGCCAGTTGCGTACGCCTAACGACCACAAGAAGTCGCGTATCTCGCTGAGGTTGCCGATGTTATGCTGATTGACGCAGGTCACTACATCCCACACAAGGTCTTTGTCGGCAGCGGCTAAGCGAATGGCACGCGTCGCACCTTCAAAGGCTAAGGGATGTTGGCGAAGCCATATATGTTGGTCTTGCAGTCCGTCGCAACTGATAGAAAGGGAGGATAACCCTGATTGTCGCAGTTGATGAAACCGCTCGGGCGTGAGTGCCAGTCCATTGGTAACCATACCCCAAGGGTAGCCTCGTCGATTGAGTTGCAGTCCTATCTCGGCAAGGTCTTTTCGCATCAGTGGTTCACCGCCTGAGATGATGACCATCACACGGTGTGGGTCGACATGCGGCGTGATAGAGTCTATCACTCTCAGGAAATCCTCGGCGGGCATGTCGGGTTGCTGGTTCGAAGCGGCACAGTCACTCCCACAGTGTTGGCAGTGCACATTACAGCGGAGGGTCGATTCCCAAAAGAGTTGTTGCAGCTGGTGCAACTGTTGCAGGTTGTGGCGGCGTAGCCGTTCTAACTCCAGTGCTATACGTTGGCGTAGTTTCATGATGTACTTGATTATAATGCAACCGATTGTAGTTCCGATAGTGCGCGATAGTAGTCGCGTTGGGCAGATAGTGCTTCAGCAGTGGCGTCGTAGTAGATACTCAGTTCCATCATATACTCGAGCATCGATATCTGTCCGGCCTGTAGGGCTTCAAGGAGCAGGTCGGCACTGTTGGTCATCTGTAGCGCGTCTTGATAACCTTGCCATGTCTTTTGTAGTCCCACGACGGCGGCATACTGTGTGCGTAGTGCCGAGAGGAACAACTGCTTCTGTTCGTCGGCACGTAGTTGAGCAGCCGTAACACTGGCTTTGGCTTGCTTAGTACGGTGTGCGTTCTGCCAGAGAGGAACGCTTATACCTACCGTGATGCCGTTGTAATAATCACCGGTCATTCCTTCGGACATATAGCCTACTTTGAGGTCAGGCAACCACTCGGCTTTGCTCAATCGGGCATCGGCTTGTGCTATTGCTATCTCTTGATGAACGTACTGCAGCAATGGACTATGCTGTTCGGCTTCGGCATACCATGTGTCGAAATCGATAGGGGGTAGAGCGGTGTTGAATACACTATCCGTGAGCTGGATAGGTTCTCCTCCATTGAGCGATGCCAATTGTTCTAAGAGGGTATTGCGCTCGGTCATGAGTCGTTCATACTCACCTTGCGCAGTTGCCATATTGAGTCGTACCTTGTTGTATTCTAAAGCATTGGCATTACCGGCAGATAACTTCTGTTGGTAGGCTTCTGCAAGTGACTGGGCATGCTTAAGGCGTATGCCGTACTCGTGCAGCATAGCATTGCAGTAGACAATGTCGATACAGGTTTGTTGTGCCTGCAAGAGTATAGCCGTGCGTTCTACCTTTAGTTGTAGGTCAGCTCGTAGGTCTTTTTGCTTGGCGAGTCGGGCTTGATATCCGAATATTTTACTTAGGGGTAAAGACTGCGAGACAGATAGATCCATACGGTTGCTCTGTTCTGCACCATGTCCCCATAGATAACTAAACTCTACTTCGGGATTGTCAGGCGTGACGCCTATATGATTTGCCTCTTTCTCAGCTTTCACTTCTTGCCGAAGGGCTTGCAGTGTCTTGTTGTTCTGCTCTATCTGTGGCAGGATAGTGTTGAAGTCCTGTGCCGTAGCGGTGAGTGTTATGCCTGCAAGGCAGAGTATTATTAGTAGATGCTTCATTGTCGTCTTATTTAGTGGTTGTATGTGGGTGTCGGCTCTCTACAAGGGAGTACATGATAGGTATGATGAATCCGTTGAGTAGGGTAGAGGATAGCAGTCCCAACAGGATAACCTTTGCCATTGGACTCTGTATCTCATTGCCAGGCAGGTCTCCGCCTAAGGCTAGGGGAATAAGCGATAACGCCGTGGTGAGTGCTGTCATTAGAATTGGGTTCAGTCGGTCTGCCGAACCTTGCATGATTCGCTCGTGTAATGCTACGCCTTCTTTTGAGAGGTCGTTATACCGTTCGATGAGCAGCATACCGTTACGCGTGGCGATACCAAAGAGCGAGATGAAGCCGATGAGGGCAGGTATGCTCAGTACGCCACCGTCGAGTGCCACAGCCAGTACTCCACCCATGAGTGCGAGAGGCAGGTTGCATAGTACCACGGTTGCTTGTCGCATATCACGGAACTGCATAAAGAGTAGCAAGAAGATGACTATCAGTGCACCTACTGTAGCCAGCGCAATGGTGCGAGAGGCTTTCTCCTCGCTCTCGAACTGTCCGCCGTATTCGATATGATACCCTTCGGGCAGTGTCACTTGTTCGCCAATAGCCTGTTGGATAGCACTGACTGCTCCTCGCAGGTCACCGTTGGTCACATTGGCAGATACCACCAGCTTGCGACTCACATTCTCTCGGTTGATAGTATTCGGTCCCATTGCAGAGCGGATGTCGGCTAAAGAGGATAGTGGTACAGCAGCAGTGGATGTGGATATACATAGATCTCGTATATCGTCCATCGTGGCTCGTTCAGCAGGATTAACTCGTACTACAAGGTCAAAGGCTTTGCTGCCTTCGTATACTTGTGAGACGACACTACCACCCAATAGGACATCTATCTGTTCAGAGAACTCCGCAGGTGAGATACCATATCGAGCCAACATTTCTCGTCGTGGAGTAATGAGCAACTGTGGCCGCTCTACTTGTTGCTCCACATTGATGTCGGCAACGCCTTCAATAGGCGTGATGGCAGTCTTTATTTGTTGTCCGAGTTGGTACATCTTGTTGAGGTCTGTGCCAAAGATTTTGATAGCAATGTTCGACTGCGTACCCGATAGCATAGCATCGATACGATGAGATATAGGCTGTCCTATCTCGAGGTTGATACCCGATAGTACACTCATCCGTTGGCGTATGTCCGCCATCACTTCTTCTTTGGTGCGGTCAGTCAGTATGAATGGTGCTTCTATCTCCGATGTATTGACGCCCAGTGCGTGCTCATCGAGTTCGGCGCGTCCAGTCTTACGAGCAACGGTCTGTATCTCTGGGATAGAGAGTAGTATCTCCTCGGTCTTGCGTCCGATGGCATCGGACTCTTCGAGCGATATACCTGGAAGAGTACTCACATTGATAGTGAAAGAGCCTTCGTTAAATCCAGGTAGAAAACTATGTCCAAAGAAACAGAAACCTATCACTGCCGCCAGAAAGAGTGTGAAGGTAGTGCCAAGTACTATCTTCTTATGGCCTAATGTCCATTCCAATACCTTTGTATATCCTTTGCGTAACCAAACAACCAGTCGTGGTTCACGGTCGGCGTGGCGCATAGCACGGTCCGTGCCAAGTAGGTAGGTGCACAGCACAGGGGTCAGTGTGAGTGCTACAAGTGTTGATGCAAAGAGAGATACAATAAATGCCAATCCGAGTGGAGCAAGCATTCTACCTTCCATTCCGGATAGCAAGAATAGAGGTATGAAACTGACCACTATGATAAATGTGGAGTTGATAACCGGCATACGCACTTCGCACGAGGCGTTGAACACAATGTCTCGTATCGGGAGTCGCTGCTCCTTAGGTAACATGGCGTTCTGCCGCAGGTGCTTATAGACATTCTCTACATCGACTATCGCATCGTCTACCAGTGAACCAATGGCTATCGCCATACCGCCTATACTCATGGTGTTGATGCTTAGTCCGAATAGTCGCATCACGAGAATGGTTATGAGTAGGGAGAGCGGAATAGACACAAGCGAGATGAGTGTGGTGCGTCCGTTCTGCAGAAAGATAAACAGCACGAGTATCACAAACAAAGCACCTTCCCATAGCGACTTCTCAATATTACCTATCGAGCCTTCAATGAAGTTGGCTTGTCGGAAGATGTCGGTAGATACATGTACATCGGCAGGCAGTTGAGCCTTTATCTCTTCTATCGCCTTATCGAGATTGTCGGTAAGCGTGAGCGTACCGGTGTTAGGCTGCTTGGTGACAGTGAGCAATACTGCCGGTTGTCCTTTGACAGAGGCCACGCCTAACTTAGGCGTCTGCGAGCCAATGGCGATAGTCGCCACTTGTTCGAGTCTGACAGTAGTACCATTGCTGGTAGGTATAGCCGTCTGAGCAAGAGCATCGAGCTCGTTAGTCGAGAGGTCGCCCCGGATGATATACTCGCTTCCATACTCATAGAGCACACCTCCCGAGGCGTTCTGGTTCATGTTGCGCACAGCAGCGAGAAGGTCATCGAGTGCTACTTCATGTTGCCGCATGCGGTTTGGGTCAATCAGTATCTGGTATTCTCGTATGTCCCCACCCATCACGGCTACTTGTGCCACACCGCCGGTCGATAGTAGACGTGGTCGGATAGTCCAATCAGCAATAGTACGCAGTTCCTCTTGCGTGGTGATAGAGTCCGCCGTCAGTCCAATGATGAGTACCTCGCCTAAGATAGACGACTGAGGACCGAGGATAGGTCGTCCCACGTAGTCGGGCAACGACTCGCTGACGGTTGACAGTTTTTCGCTCACTATCTGTCGAGCACGATAGATGTCTGTCCCCCAATCGAACTCCACCCATACCACCGAGAAACCTGTTGTGGATGACGATCGTACACGCCGTACGTCCGTTGCGCCATTGAGTGCCGTCTCTATCGGGAACGTCACGAGTCGTTCTACCTCTTCTGGCGCCATGCCCGTGGCTTCAGTCATTACTACCACGGTTGGCGCATTGAGGTCAGGAAAGACATCTACGTCCATCTCGCGCACCGAGTAGAGCCCTGCACAGAGGATAATGAGCGCAGTCACTACAATAGCCAACCGATTGCGCAACGCAAAAGATATAATCTTACTCAGCATAATACTAATGGTTATGTGTATGTCCAGGGATAACGGTTGCGCTACCTGCAAGTTTCACTTGCATAACGCCTTGCGTCACCACTCGCTCCCCTGCCTGCAGTCCACTCTCTATCAACACTCTCTCTCCGTTGCTCTGACCTATCCGCACGTCCTGCTTGCGGTAGCAGTCCTCGTCAAGTTGGATATAGACACTGTACACGCTTTGGTCCTCCGTGAGTGCCGATGCTGGTACGGAGATAGCATCTTGGCTCTCCGATAGCAGCAGATAAGCATCAACGTACGCCCCCGCCACGAGTCCCACTTTGTTCGTGAACGAGAATACCACCGGCAGGTAACCGCTTTGGCTATCGGCCACACGGTCCACCGATAGCAGCCGCCCGTTCATCTTGCTCAGGCTATATACCTCCTCGCTGTAGGCGGGTGCGAAGTTGGCTGACTGTATCTTGCTGAGTTTGTTCCAATAGCGTTCCGGCACATCCACCTCGAGCAGCAACTCCTGTGTCTGTGCGATGGTGAACAGCGGGTCTCCTGCACTGACATGGTCGCCGTTGGCAAAGTGTATCGCACTCACATACCCGTCTTGCGGAGCGGATATCTCTATGCATCCGTCCGTGGCTTTCTTGTCTTTAAGTGCCTCGTAGCGTGACTTAGCCGTCTGGTATCGAAGCGATATCTGCTCCATCTCTTGCGCCGATACTATCTGATTGCTGGTCAATGCCTGCGCCCGCTCGTACTCTTTGCGTGCGGCTTCATACTGTATCCGTGCGGTCTCCACTGGGTCTGCCTCTGCCATTCCTCGCACGGAGATATGTGCCAACTCCTGCCCGCGTTTCACTACCGAACCGTCACTGATATGCTTATGCATGGTTATCACGCCGTCCATCGCCGCCACCACTACCTGTGTCTTGTTCTTGGGAGTGGTCAAACGCCCACTCACGCGCACGGCTTCTTGAAAAGCACCTACCGCCACCTCCTCGGTCTGCAGACCTACAGCAGCGGCTTTCTCTTCGGAGAATACTATCTCCCCTGCGGCATGGTGATGCTCCTCATGCTCGTGTGTCTCTTGTTCCTCGTGCTCATGCTCGTGGTCATGCTCCTCGTGCGTATGGCTCTGGCAGCCCATCAATAAGGCTCCAGCGTAGATGAGTGTAAGTAAATATGCTTTCTTCATGTCGATGATATTTTGACGGTGCAAAGATAGAACACTTCTCATGCAACTCGGTTGCATTGTTATCATGCCGTTATGATGCCGCCTTCTCAATGCCCCCAACCTCCCTCCAAACCCCCTCCCCCCCCCTCCAAACCTCCTTCAAACCTCCTTCAAACCTCCTCCAACCACATTCCACCGCTCGTCCATACACCCTCCAAAACTCCTTCAAACCTCCTCCATCACCCGTATAAACTCCCCTCAACCTCCCTCCAAACCTCCTCCATCCACCATTCATAGAATGTGCACTTAAAATATATTAAAAACACATCGCAAATGCTTAAAGTCCATAACCTGCTAAAACCGACCCAATCCCGCCTCTATCCCGACCCCGTCCCGAGCATGTCTGCGGCTTATGACGAGACAAACACGGTAGATTTACGGTAGATACACGGTAGATACAGCTTACCTTATGCTACTTTCTCCCTACTTTCATGCCACTCTCGCCCCACCAAAATCCTATTTTCTCCCAACTGATATATAATAATATCTTAACCAAAATAATAAGATATATGAAAGGTACTTAGTTGTATTCACGCCAAAAATCCGTCACCAATAAGAACCACCTTGCTGGGGACGCGGGCGCCTCGCCCGCGGTTTTATGGCAATTATACAATTCTGCAAACCGTAGCGCCTTTTATGATCAATTCATGACAATACGCCGTAGGCGTCCGTTTATGACTTTTTGATGCGGTTGCCATGTCGAAATACTTTTTCATTTGCATTCTTTCGATTTTTCTGATTCGTTCAAAACTATACGTAAGGACTGCCCCGCGATTATCTATGTCCGTAGGGATATGATGGATGACGAACCCCTATAGCCCCATCACAACCCTATCTGCAAGACTCTCTCCTCCAACTTATCACGGTCGCCTAACGCACGATTGCGCGTCTGAGTACGGTAGTTGTAAACCGTCTTAACCGAGAGACGTAAGAAATGGGCAATATCTTCCGAATCCGTAATACCCAAACGGATAAGCGCAAAGATACGCAACTCCGTGGAGAGATGGCCTTGCTGTGGCAGAGGAAACTGCTCATCCTCACGCAAGAGCGTATTGAAATCCGTTACGAAATTCGGGAAAAGAGAAAGAAATGTCTCATCGAAGTGGTTATAAAACTCCCTAAGCGTGCGGTCGATAACCTCAGTCGACTTAACCAGTTGGAACAGACTCTTTGGCTGGTCTGAAAGAGAAGCACGCAGCAGAGTCTTATGATATTGTGACATCGCCTCTATGATATGGGAGCACTCACTCATATAACGCATGATATACGCATCACGGATACGATTTGAGTCCTTGAGTTGCACATTAGTAACGGACAACTGTTGATTGATATCCTGCAACTGACCATTCAATATCGACTGTTGCCTATTCAGTACCCGCCAACGAGACAATAGCAGTATCAGAACCAGCAGTGCTAGTACCAACACGCACGACCCTATCCCCAACGACAGAATCAAGATATGCTGCTTATGTTGCTGCTCCTGTATCATCTGTTGATAGGTATTGAGAATCAATGGCATATCTTTCGCCATCTCTATAGTACGCAAACGAGCCTTACTCCTATCGGCATCTTTGATACAACAATTCATATACTGATAGGCACGCTCCACATCTCCACGCTCAAACAGTATAAGCGCCACCTCTCGGAGTGACGCATGCTCCAACACTCCATGCTCCATATCACACAGTGCCGACTGTGCAAAGTAGAACAACGCACTATCCTGCATCGCTATATCATTAGTCTGCCAATACAGCCGCTGATAGCAAGAACCGATAGTGTTTGCAAGATAGCGAATATAGTCCGATGTGTCAGGTAACTGCCTATAGACAGGTAACAACAGGGCAATGGCTCCTGTTGGAGACTCCTCCATCCGTACCAGGGCTTCCTCCTGCGCATGCAAGATAGGGTCTGTCTCTGTCTCCAAGATATGGGCACGCAGCGGTAGTATCTTCCGACGTGCCGAATCGCTCTCCGCTTGTATAGTCGTGAACTCCGCTTGCCATATATAGGTCAAACTGAGTACCTTGTAGTAATGGTTTGCCACCTCCGGAAGTATCGTCTCCTGCAGTGGGAGCAGTAACTCAAAGGCTGCACGATAGTCGCCTACCATAGCCATACACTGAGCACGACAGATTATCGACTGTTGGACGGCCGCCGTATCCATATACTTCTTTGCTAACAATAAGCTCTGCTCTGCATAAAAGAACGCAGAGTCGTTATCAAACCCTTCATAAGCCGCATAGAGCTGCTGAGCAAAGCGGTACTTTGTCTCTCCCTCAGCCACCTGATAGAGCATCGTAGTGGTTCTGATGTCCTGCTCACGAGAAGCAATATACTGCTGACGATTGACTAATGCCGTATCAAGTTGAAGTAAGATAGAAATAGATAGTAAAAACATAATACTTACAATTAATGACCACAAAGGTCGTGTATTTTGTTGATATATGCAAATCGAATAGCCATATAGAGCATAATAAACACTCCCAATTACTATATCCAAGGCAATACTTAAGATGCACAAACACAATATATTAACACTTAAATAGTACTCCTAAAACACTCCCTGCTCTTGCAGGCGCTTATTATCTGCATTACCTTTGCGCCAACGAAAGGAGAATAGTACCTCCTTTTGATGATGACACAAATTATTAACCTCAGTATTAACCTTATTATTTAATGCGTATGAAAACAAAATTCTACCATTTCTTAGTTGCAGCCCTTGTGCTTTGCAATGTTTCTGTAGCACATGCTACACGTATCTATCTCATGGGACCTGCCGTAACGGGAGACTACAGTCTCAGTATGCCAATGATGGTTCAGGATGGTGACTCCTACACTTGGGTCGGAGACCTGCAAGATGGAAATCTTAAGTTTGCTATGACCAACCGCTCTTTTGGTGACTCCTATGGACCAACAGCAGCAGATGTTGCCCTCTCAATCGGCACCATTCAGTTAGGTCTTAATAGTAATGGAACAGATAACCAGTTCGTCGTTACTGCCGGTCGTTACAGTCTAACGCTCACACTCGGTGACAATCCAACACTCGTTGTTGCTGATGGTACAGGTCTTCCCGACAAAGGTATTGCCGCTGCTGATGTATATCCTGAAGCACTCTACGCTATAGGTAACGCCACTTCTGCTGGATGGACACCTGCTGATGCTATTGAGATACCTGAGACAGAATATGGTAAGTACTATGGCAAGTTAACACTTGTTGCTGGTACCGACCTTGAACTCAAGTTCCTTGCCCAACAAGATTGGGGTACCCAATATGGTCCTCAAACCGACGGTGAGGCTATCACGGCTGCAGGCACTTTCTCTCTTACAAAACCTGCCTCCGGAGACCTGAAGTATCATACTACTCTCACAGAGGATACTAAGTTCAATGTAAGCATCGATATCCTCAACTCTTCTATGACCCTCACTCCTTATAAACTGACCACAATGTGGATGATTGGTGATGCTGTAGGTGGTTGGAACTTTGACGAGAATGCGGTTACTATGACCCTCAGCGCAATAGAAGACAGTGTCTTCACCTATTCGGGTAACCTCGAGGTCGGAGCCCTTAAGTTCTGCGGCAATTGGTGGGATTGGAGCAACGATTCCTTTGGTGCTACAGAAGCCGACAAAGAACTGACGGTTGGTACACATGCTATTCAATCCATTGATAGTGACGACAAGAAGTTCAATGTGGCTACTGCTGGTAACTATGTTCTCACTCTCAATCTTAAGACCATGGAACTGGTTGTATCAGGTACAACGCCAACCGATGTTGTCTTAACAGATAGTCAACCTCAAACCACTAAGGTACTCCGTAACGGACAACTCTATATCCTACGCGGTGACGCAGTGTACGACGTGCTCGGCACTCGACGCTAAATATTAAATGGTTGCTCTTGTTCTACAAGAACAGGAGCAACCGTCTAATAATGAAACGTGGAATTTTTAGAACATCCCTTAATACTCTTTTCCTATGCGTGCGATACGATTGATACCGTATACTCTGTTGTTACTATGCACTCTACTGCCGCTACCTATGCTTGCTGCCTCTATACGCATCAGCGGCACTGTGGTAGATAAACAGCGTGAGCCCCTCATCGGTGTGACAGTTCTTGTACAGGGTACTACCCTCGGTACCGTGACTGACTTAGATGGACACTTCTATGTCGATGTGCCTGATAAGCAATCAAAACTCGAGATTAGTTATGTAGGCTTCAAGACACAGACTATCACTGTGGGCAGCGACATCAGTTTCTTCATTACCCTTGAGGAGGAAACAGAAAAACTTGACGAGGTAGTGGTTGTCGGTTATGGTAACCAGAAGAAACTATCGGTCATTGGTTCTATTCAGACACTCGAACCCCAAAAACTGCAGGTAGGTTCTACCCGCTCTATGAGTAACAACCTTGCCGGACAGTTGGCTGGTGTCATTGCCGTACAACCATCAGGCGAACCTGGATACGACAACTCCGACTTCTGGATTCGTGGTATTGCATCCTTCTCGGGAAACACCACACCTCTTGTCTTGGTGGATGGAGTAGAGCGCTCTCTCAATGATATCGACCCTGCCGAGATTGAAGCATTCTCTGTACTCAAAGATGCATCCGCCTCTGCTATGTATGGTGTACGAGGTGCTAATGGCGTCATTCTTATCAATACCAAACGAGGTAGCGTGGCACCGCCGTCAGTATCCGTGCGCCTTGAGCAGTCTGTCTTAACTCCAACCCAATTGCCACAGTTTATCGGAGCAGCAGAGTATATGGACTTGCTTAATAGCCTACAGTCAGACCCTAACAAACGACTCTTCACCAAAGACCAGATACTCAAGACCTACTATGGATATGACAAAGACCTCTACCCCGATGTCGATTGGGTAGATGCTATCACAAACGATGTGGCATACTCCACACGCGCAAACCTATCCGTAGCAGGTGGCTCAGAGCGTCTGCGCTATTCACTTACCGGTTCATACTACCACGAGAAAGGTATCATGGCAACCGATGAGACTCTCTCCTATGACACAGGTTCGAAACTCAACCGCTTCAACCTACGCGCCAATGTCGACCTCGATGTAACAAAGACCACACTCTTACGCTTCAATATAGGTGGTTACCTGCAGATGCTGCGTAAGTCCAACTCTTCAACAGATGAGGTCTTTGCCAAAGCATTTGAGACTCCTCCATTCGTACATCCCGCTGTCTATTCAGACGGTACAATACCGTTGGCTTCTGCCAACCGCTACAACCCATGGGCAATGTGTACACAGAACGGCTACTATCGTAGTACAAGTAGCAAACTGGAGTCTCTCTTTGCCATTGAACAAGACTTGAAGTTTATTACCCCAGGTCTGCGTGCAAAAGCCACTTTCTCCTTTGACTATTATTCACGTACCTATATGACACGTGGCAAGACACCTGATTACTACAGTGTGGCTAAGTCCCGTGACGATGAGGGTGAACTCGTGCATTCTATTCTCAAGTACGGTTCTGAGTTCCTCGACCATAGCAATAGTGCTGAATATGGCAACAACAGTATCTACTTTGAGGCTGCTGTAACCTACAACCGCACCTTCGCCTCCAAACATGCCGTAGATGCACTCTTGCTCTACAACCTCCGTTCTTACGACAATGGCGATTATCAGCCCTATCGTAATCAAGGTATTGCAGGGCGTGCGTCATATACCTATGACCGACGCTATGTGGCAGAGTTTAACTTCGGTTACAATGGCTCAGAGAACTTCGCCAAAGGACATCGCTATGGATTCTTCCCATCAGGTGCTATCGGTTGGCTTATCTCAGAAGAACACTGGATGGAGTCTGCGCGCTCTGTATTAACTAAACTTAAACTGCGTGGTTCTATCGGTTTGGTCGGTAACGACAATATCGGAGGCTCACGACGCTTTGCTTATATCACCACCATCAACCATAGTGCTAATGGTTACAATTGGGGTTACACGGGCGATGTGTACTATACAGGGGTGCAAGAGGGTGAGATAGGCGTTGAGAACCTAACATGGGAGACTTCGCGTAAAGCAAATGTCGGACTGGAACTCGGACTATATAACGACCTTGACCTACAGGTTGACTTCTTCCAAGAACTGCGTAGTAATATCTTTATGCAACGCAACACGATCCCCTCACAAGTCGGTTTCATTAGTACACCTTATGCTAACTTCGGTAAGGTGGACAACCGTGGTGTAGACCTCTCTCTGTCCTATAGTCATCGTTTCCACAACGGACTGCAGATAGCCGCAAGAGGTACATTCACCTATGCTAAGAACACCATCCTTGAGATAGATGAACCGGAAGCTGTGAAAGGTACTTACCGTAGTCAGACCGGTCAGTCTATCAATACCCTTTGGGGCTATACCGCCGATGGACTCTATACCGATGATGACTTCGATGCCGATGGCAACCTTGTAGACGGTCTTCCTATCCCACAGTTAGGTACTACCGTGCGCCCTGGTGATATCAAGTATGTTGATAAGAACGGTGATGGTAAGATTACCGATGAGGACCAAGGTTATATCGGGGGTACTACCACTCCTCGTATCGTCTATGGCTTTGGTGGTAACCTTGAATACAAAGGTTTCGACTTCAATATATTCTTCCAAGGTTCAGGCGATACATGGCGTATCATTGGAGGTAGCGATTACTTCATCCCTGGCTCTGGACAAGGCGTATTGGGCAATGTGTTTACTAACTACAACGACCGTTGGACAGAAGAGAACCCTTCTCAGAATGTATTCTGGCCTCGTCTAAGCGAGTCAACCAACACCAACAATAATGTGGCATCCACATGGTGGAAGAAGAACATGTCTTTCCTGCGCCTCAAGACTATCGAAGTGGGCTATTCACTTCCCAAGAAAGCACTCGAAAAGATGCATGCTAAGAAGTTCCGTATTGCCATCTCCGGTAATAACCTATTATGCTTCTCGTCCTTCAAACTGTGGGACCCAGAACTTGACACCAACGATGGTCTACGGTATCCTACCATGCGCTCTGGCATGGCAAGTGTTGAAATTGGATTTTAAGACACCTCTAACTATAGTAAAATCATGAAAAGAATCCCATATATACTTCTCACGTTGCTGCTTCTCTCTACTGCATCGTGTAGTTTCCTCGACAAAGAGCCAGACACTGAACTCACCCTCGAGATGGTCTTCAACGATAAAACGCGTACCATGGGTTGGCTGGCAGGTATCTATTCGGACATACCAGACCCCTACATGGGGTACGGGCGTTTCCTTGGATGGGAGATACTCGGAGATGATATGACGCCTAGTGAACGCTGGCGCCAATGGAACTGGAAGGTTATCCCCTTTATCTTAGGAGAATGGACACCTACTAGCGATTGGGACGGTAACTATTGGGCATCACTACCACAGCGCATCCGAGAAGCCCAGATATTCATACAGAATGTACATAGCCTGCCTGACCAGGGTATCGGTTCACAAGAGGTGGAGTATATGAAAGCGGAGTGCGAGTTCCTTATTGCTTATTACTATTGGCTGCTTGCCAATACTTATGGAGCAATACCATTCACTCCAGGTGTGCTCTACAATACCGATGCTGATGCTGCCGACTTACAGATAGGACAATCGCCCTACTACACTGTTATCGACTGGTGCGACTCTACATTGCTTGCTGTAGCCGACAAGTTACCTGCCAAATATACCAGTGCACAGAAGTACGGACGTGCCACTTCTGTTATGGCACTGGCAGTGCGTGCCCGTATGCTGCTCTATGCAGCCTCACCACTTGTCAATGGAAATTCCGACTACTCTGGTTATACTAACGATAAAGGAGAGGAAATCTTTGCACAGGATTACGATCCCAAGCGTTGGCAGCGTGCAGCCGAGGCCTCACGCCTACTTATTGAGACGGCTGAGGCTGCTGGACATACTCTCTACCAAGAGACCAATGCTAATGGGGATATCGACCCCTTCTTATCTGTGCAGAACGTGCTACTCAAACAGTACGATGAAGGCAATACGGAGATCCTCTTTGCCCGCCCAGGTGGTTGCGACTATACAGAGTATGAGAAGCATATCACCCCTGCTAATTCAGGCGGCTCAGGAGGGTGGGGCGTTACCCAATCCTTGGTGGATGCGTTCTTTATGGAGAACGGACTACCTATCACAGACGTAGACTCTCACTACGAAGCGTCAGGCTTTGAGGAGAGTGCCATTACCTCTGATGCTACCTCGTGGGATGAGACCGTCAATGGTGGGGCTATTACCTATCCGCATACCTACAAGATGTATTGCCATCGTGAACCACGATTCTATGTTGCAGTATCGTTCCACAACTCCTACTTCACACAAGAGGAGCGTACTTTCGATTTCCTAAACGGTGGTAGCGATAATATTCACACACATGACTCTCCACAGAACGGCTATCTTATCCGTAAGAAAGTGCATCCTAAGACCCATGTCAAAGAGAATAACTTCCAGTATCGTCCAGGTATTCTCTATCGCTTGGGTGAGGCATACCTCAACTATGCAGAAGCCCTTTGTGAGTACGACCCAACTAATCCCGATATCTTGACCTATCTCAACAAGATACGTACTCGTGCGGGTATCCGTCCTTACACCACCGGTGCTACTTCCTCTACGGCTATTCATGTCGATATGACACAGGACGCACTGCGTGAGGCAATACGCCGTGAGCGTCGCGTGGAACTCTGCTGTGAGGGACTACGCTATGATGACTTACGTCGTTGGCGATTGGCAGAGACCACGCTCAATGGACCACAATATGGTATGAACTTCAGCGGCAAGGATGAAGCAACATTCTTCACTCTCACCGCTTACCAGACTCGTACCTATCGGAAACAATACTACTGGTTCCCTATCCATCAAAGTCAGATAGAACGCAACCAGAATCTACGCCAACTGCCTTATTGGAACTAACTAATTGTCGAACATCTAATTCTATCGACTATGCGGAAGCACATTCTTTTCTTATTGGCTCTTGCAGGTGTACTATTCGCTTGCGAACCAGAGAGTGAACATTATACTATCTCTCGTCTTGAGGACGCTATGCACCTCTGTGCCTCTGTGAGTAGCATCCATCTCTCACATGCACAGAGCGCCGATACGGCAATCACTTTCTATTGGGACATCCCTGCACTCACCGATGGGATAACCGGATATGAATACTACTTCAAGATGGACATTGCAGACAACGAGTTTGCTACATCCATCACGCCTATGCTTGTAGACGGCGGTTCTTCTGTCAGTTTTACACACGGCGCACTCAATGACCTACTCGAGCGTTGGGGTGTCACTGCAGGTACAACCTGTGCTCTTGAGGCAGAGGTTATTGCTCATCCCAAAGGACTATCTACTTATGTTAAGCCGATGCTCAGTACCGTCACCTTCGAGGTTATTGGTTACGCGAGTGTCCTCTATATGGCAGGTAGCGCTACTACCGTTGGTACTAACTACTCTGAAGCACTCGAGATGAGCAAGGTGGCTGGCAGCAATGCCTACCGCTATGTAGGTACGCTTACTCAAGGTAACCTACTATTCCTCACCGAGCGTTCCGACTCTGCCAATGTCTACGGCCAAGGTGCTACAGCGGGAAGTCTCAACTATACCACTCTGTCTGCTGCTACACCTATTAGCATCGCTCATGATGGTTTCTATGTCATTGAAGCAGACATCGATGGTCTGACAGTGACTGAGACAGAATCACTCTACCTCTTTGGTAGTGCAGCCAACGGTTGGGACTTGGGTAGTGCCATTGCTATGGAACAAGTCTCTGAGCATACCCTCTCGTGGAGTGGAATATTGGTTGCCGGAGAACTTAAGTTCCTATGCGAACCAACCGTAAGCAGTCGCCGTTTCGATGGGGCGTTCTGGCTGGCTCCTGCCGACAGTACTCGTACTGAAGGTACTACCTCTATGACCTTTGCTCCGAATGGTACTCCCGATACCAAATGGGTTGTTCCTTCTACAGGACTCTATACTATCTTGGTAGACCTTACTATTCCTAAGGTTACTTTCTCCTCTGATAAAGAGTTTGATAAGTTGCCTTACAAGCAGATATGGCTTTGTGGTGATGCTACCCCAGGCGGTTGGAATACTCCATTCCAAGAGCAGTTTACCTATGACACAGAGGCTCGCAATGGCTCATTTGTATGGACTGGTAACCTTGCTGCTGGTGAGATAAAGTTCCCGCTTAACCCCGATAGTTACGAAGGCGCATTCTTCATAGCTCCTGAGGCAGGTACACCTATCTCTGCCGAGCCTACATCTATACTCTATACTGCTAATGACCAACCCGACCAGAAGTGGCAGGTAACCACTTCGGGTAAATACAAGATAACCATCAATGTCTTAGACCTCACCGTTCAATTTGTACAACAATGAAACGACCTATGTATATCTTACTTGCAGCACTTGCTGCCCTCTTATTTCCCGCTTGTGATCAGCATATTGACACCGGTTGGAGTATCGACCAAGTACCCGACGACCCTATCGTTGACCCTGTCAAGACGGAATCCAAAGCGCCTCTCTACTGGACTGTCTATGAGTTCTGCTACGAAGCCGAACATGCAGGTACTGACCAGAATATGCCTCGTGCAACCATGGAGGCTAACATCGATTGGGTGGAAGAGAACCTTCTTCCTTATGGCTACGACATGATAGTCACTGATGGCTTTCAGTCGATGTACAATGTGCCTGCTGACAATGCACAAGGGTATATGACTCACTATGGCAACTATTCCCTCAAAGAACTGTCCGCTCTCTGCAAGAGTCATGGACTGAAGTTGGGCGTATATGATAACCCACTATGGAAACATGGCAGCGATGATATCATCATCGAGGGAACCAATATCCGCCTGGGTAGTCTGCTCTATGACCCTACTATAGACAAAGTCACGAACCCTGATGCAGCACGCGAGAACGAGATATTCTATTGGATAGTGCCCTCTCACCCAGGCGCAAAGGAATATATTGACGGTTTCTTTAAGTACTATAGCTCGATAGGCGTTAACTTCATCCGTATGGACTTTATGTGCCTATTCGAAACCGGCACAGGTATGGGCGGAGACCCAGGTCGTGGCTATGGACGAGAAGAGTATGAACTGGCACTGCAGTACATCAACGAGTCTGCTACCAAATACGGCGTATTCACTTCTATCGTGATGCCTAACCAAAAGAACTATGCTGAACTTGAGGCACGATACATGAATATGATGCGAGTCACTGCAGATGTCTTCTGTGGGCGCTGGAGTGCTTTCTCTGGTACCACAGATAACGACACCGACCCCTATATGGAGCACTATGGTAGTGCTACCTACTACCGTCGTCGTGGTGATGTGAAGGCTGACCAATGGCCTACCTGTTACAATATGTTCGATGGTATGGTCTATTTCTCCGACCTATCGGGTCGTGGAAAACTCATCCTTGATGGTGACTTCACTCGTCTCAATACACTCAGCAGCGATGATGAATGTCGTTCTGTTATCAGTCTGCAGTTGGTAGCCGGAGGTCCTGTTGCTTGTGCAGACCAATACAACGAGACCAATATTGACCATCTGGTTACCTTCTATCAGAACGAAGAGATGCTGGCACTCAACCAAGATGGCTTTGTTGGCAAACCTCTATCAAGAGACCTCACCAGTAGCGATAGTCAGATATGGACTGGGCAGATGTCGGATGGCGACTGGATTGTGGCATTCTTTAACCGTGAGGACTTAGAACAGACTCGTTCGTTCTCGGTAAGTACCTTAGGTGAAGAATCTATGCAGGTACGTGACTTGTGGGAGCATCAAGACCTCGGTCGTCAACGCTATCTGGAGGCTCTTGTACCTGCTCATGGCTGCAAAGTATATCGACTATCATCCATTAACAAGTAGTAATTCCTTATTCGTAATAATAATTCACCTAATTCATAATTGACAACAATGCGTTTCCTCAGTATTCTCTCTGCCACTTTACTCTCTGTATCCCTTCTTGCAGCAGAACAACTCAACTCTCCCGATGGTCGTTTGCAGATGTCTTGTCAAACTACCCAAGACGGAGTACTCTATTATGACCTCACTTTCTGTGGCGATACCCTTATCCGTCCCTCTCGTTTGGGCTTAGCACTCGAGAATGACCAATTACTCACAGGCTTTGAGATACTCAATGCAGAGCGTACTTCCGTAGATGAGACATGGACACCCGTCTGGGGCGAGGAGAACGCTATCCGTAATCACTACAATGAGATGCTCGTCTTTCTGCATCAGCAACCACAAGACCGCTATCTCTATGTTCGTTTTCGTCTCTTTGACGAAGGCTTGGCTTTCCGTTATGAGTTTCCACAATTAGGCTTAGGTTACTTCACTATCCTCGATGAGCGTACCGAGTTTGCTATGACAGGCGACCATACTGCTTACTGGATACCAGGTGATTTCGATACACAAGAGTATATGTACACTCGCTCTCGACTCAGCGAGATACGTCGTCTTAATGCATCCCAGCGAGTGGATAACCTTAGTCAGCGTGGCTTCTCCGATACGGGCGTGCAGACGGCTCTCTTGCTCCATACCGACAAAGGCGTTTGGCTTACACTTCATGAGGCAGCCCTCATCGACTACTCGTGTATGCACCTGCTACTCAACGACACGACAATGACCTTCACATCCTACCTAACGCCCGATGATCAAGGTAAGAAAGGCTATATGCAGACGCCTTGCCATAGTCCATGGCGTACTATTCAGGTCGCTACTGATGCCCGTGATATCCTTGCCAACCGTATGACACTCAACCTAAACGACCCTTGCAAGATAGAGGATACATCTTGGATTCGTCCCATGAAGTATGTCGGCGTATGGCTCGAAATGATAAATGGCATGCATAGTTGGTCGTATACGAATGACTTTCCGTCGGTGCGCCTTGGTGAGACCGACTACGAGCATGCCCATCCGCATGGCAATCATGGAGCCACCACTGCCAATGTCTGTCGTTATATAGACTTTGCTGCTCAGCATGGCATTGATGCTGTATTAGTGGAAGGATGGAACATAGGTTGGGAAGACTGGTTCGGACATCAAAAGGATTATGTATTCGACTTCGTTACCCCATATCCCGACTTCGATGTCGAAGCAGTGCACCGCTATGCCAAAGAACATGGTGTTCAGATGATAATGCATCATGAGACTTCTGCCTCGATTCGCAATTACGAACGCCATCTTGATACTGCATACACCTTTATGAACCGCTACGACTATCCAGCCGTTAAGTCGGGCTATGTGGGCAATATCGTACCTGTGGGTGAAACACACTACTCGCAGTGGCTTAATAACCATTATCTCTATTGTGTCACTGAGGCTGCTAAACATCATATCATGGTTAATGCTCATGAGGCGACTCGTCCAACGGGTATCTGCCGAACCTATCCAAACTGGATAGGCAACGAGTCAGCGATGGGTAGTGAGTATCAAGCTATGATGGGCATACGTCCTGGGCATACTTGTATCTTGCCTTTCACGCGCCTTAATGGTGGTCCGATGGACTATACGCCAGGTATCTTCGAGATGGATATGTCGAAGATGAACCCTAATAATCACAACCATTGTTTAACTACATTGGCGAACCAGCTCTCGCTCTATGTTACGATGTACAGTCCTCTGCAGATGGCAGCCGACCTGCCGGAGAACTACGAGCGTTTCCTCGACGCATTCCGTTTTATTCAAGATGTAGCCCTCGATTGGGATCAATCGTGGTATCTCGAAGCCGAACCGATGGAGTATATCACCATTGCTCGTAAGACCAAAGGGAAGGATGAGTACTTTGTAGGCGGTACCAATGGGGAACAAGCACGCACTTCAACTATCTCGCTCTCGTTCCTGCCAGCGGGTAAGAAGTATGTTGCCACTATCTATGCTGATGCTAAAGATGCTGACTATCGCACTAACCCACAAGCATATACCATCACCTCGCGCCGTGTTACTTCTCGAACTCGACTCTCTATTCCGGAAGCAGCATCCGGTGGATATGCCATCACCATCCGTCCTGTAGAGTAAATAGACATCGTAGCCATTTTACTGTTTAATTGTTAAGAATTTATTACATATCCTTTTCGAGAAAGTAGGGCGAAAGTAGGGTAAGATAAGCATAAGGTAAGCTGTATCTACCGTGTATCTACCGTATATCTACCGTGTTTGTTTCGTCACGTCCCGCAGACATGCTCGGGAAAGGTACGATATGCAATGCATAAATGTGTTATGTATTATGTGTGATGTATTAATGTATCATGTATGATGTGTGGGTGTATGAAATAGGAAGGTATTATGTATGACGTCTGGAAGTGTGGGGTGGGTAGATAATAAATGCAACCTCAATCTTAAGAATAGTACATTGTAGTGCGAAAAAGGTGGGGTTGAAGTTTTTTCTATCTTAATAAATGTACCCTTTTTAGTAACTTGTGATATTGTGGGGGTGAGCCGTTTGGTGTACTTTTGCAGCGTGGAGAATATGGGGATAGAAGTAACTAAAAAGGAAGCTGATGAAGCACAATTACACCTCAATCATAGCAGTGTTAACTGCTTGTTTCTTAGGATTAAGCGCACAGGCGCAACAGTTACCCAATGCCAGTTTTGAAGACTGGTCGGGCGCAGCGTTCGACGGTAATATCCAACCTGCAAGTTGGAACGTGTCGAATGTAGAGCAGTTCGGATTTAAGTTCAATTTTGCACACCGTGAGACAGGGCGTTCCGGTTATGCCGTGATGGTGCAGACCACTTCTGTCGGCGCTGCAGGTATCACAGAGGCGTCTCCTGGCTATTTCTCATTAGGGCAACCGTGGGTTCGTGTCGAGTCATTGACAAAGGTGAACGAAGCCACTGCCGGTACTTACGGTGGCGTGTCGTGGACATGGCGACCCGATACCATGCAGGTATGGGTTAAGCGTACCGGTAGCGATGTCTCGAAAGAGGACTTTCACTTGCTCTATTATGCATGGTCTGGTACGGCACAAGGTACTTCCTACATGGGCAAGAATAGTAAATGTACCTCCTGCTCGAAGACCGATGAGGAGAGCGATATCCGGCAAGCGCTCGACGGCAACGAGTGTACCACCTCGCAGTTCGGTAAGCAGATAGCCGAAGGTTGGGTGCGGGAACGTAAGGAGTATGCCGAGTGGACCTGCTTCAAGGTACCTATCTATTATATGAATAGCGACGTGCCCGAGAAGATGAACATCATATTCTCGGCAAGTAACTATCCTAACTTCCGTGCTAACTCGGGCTTGTATGTAGGCAACTCGTTGTATATAGACGACGTCAGCCTTATCTATTCTTCTAAGATTCAGAGCCTTTATATAGGCAATAAGAAATGGAACGGCTTCGACCCGAACAGCAGCGAGGAGCAGACCTATTCGGTGGGTAATGCTACATCGATACCTGCGGTATACGGTATGCGTGGTGAAGGAACGCTCACCAATCTGCGTGGCACAAGTGCTACTTTCACAGGTCGTAGGCTGACCGATTCGGAGTTCAAGATTACCCAACAGGGTACCATTGACGGTGACCCTATGATAATAGAGGTGAAGGCTGAGGACGGCAGTTCTACCACTACCTATAAGATTAAGTTCATCAGTCGTCCCTCAAGCAATGCCCGACTGGCATCTATCAAGGTCAATGGCGAAGCCATACAAGGCTTCAACGGGTATGTTACCTCTTATAATGTGGCTCTGCCTTATGGCACAACCGCCACGCCAACGGTCGAGTATGAGAAAGCCGAGGAGGCACAAACGGTTACCTTCGTGGCTCCTACCTCACCTACAGGCACATCCACTATCCGTGTCACGGCTGCCGATGGTACGACCGTACAGACCTATACGCTCAACTTCTCTATTGCACAACTGGCAGATAACACCTTGTCAGGCATCAAGGTGAACGGCGAAGCCATACCAAACTTCAACCCGAACCAGACTGTATATAAGGTGGAGTTGCCGCTGTCCACAATCACTATGCCAACGGTAGAAGCCGTTTCGGCTTATCCTGCCGGTGCACAGACTATCACATACACTGCTCCAGCCACGATTGACGGTGGGCAGTACCAGATAGCCGTATCCACGCCAGGTAAGACTACCCCCAAGGTATATAAACTGAACTTTAAGATTACCGCATCTACATACTCCTATCTTGCCGACTTGCAGATGGAGGGTGGGTATATATCCGCTTTCTCACCCGACCAGACTACTTATTATGTCAATCTGCCTTTGGGTACAACGGCTATGCCGCAGATAACCTATACCGCCGGTGATGCCTACCAGACCGTTACGATGGAGGACGGAGGTATCGATGGTACCACGCGTATCACCGTTACCGCTGCCGCAGGTAATCAGACCATCTATAAGATTGTATGCACCACAGAGAAGTCATCTAACTGCTCCCTGCAGAACATCTTCCTCGACGGTGTGGCTATCGATGGCTTCTCATCTGACCAGACCGTCTATACCATTGCTTTACCTATCGGAACAACTTCCCTGCCGGCTATCACCTATACCCAAGGCGATGCCTATCAGACTGTTACCGTGCAGAAAGGAGGTATCGATGGCGTAACGCGTATCTCGGTCGTAGCAAACGATGGAACGACCAACCTCTATCAGTTGCGTTTCTCGGTGGAGAAGTCGGAGAACAATCAATTGCAGATGATCTATCTATCAGGGGAACCTCTCGAAGGCTTCGACCCTGCCCAACTGGAGTATAACATCTCCCTTGACGAAGGCACAACCGCACTGCCCGAAGTGACTTACCTCGCCGGCGATGCCTATCAGACTATCAACTACCGTGCGGCATCGTCGCTTAACGGTGAGGCACGTATTGTGGTGAAGCCTGCATCGGGCTCTGCTGCCACTTACATACTGCATTTCTCAGTGCAACTGAACAATAACACCAACCTATCGGCTATCTACCTCGACGGAACGGCATTAGACAGTTTCGATGCCGATACCGAGACCTATAACATCACCCTCCCACAAGGCGAATCGACCATACCGACTATCACCTTCGACAAAGCCGATGACTCACAGCGAGTACTGCAACTCACCGAAGGCTACACCGTGACACTCCGTGTGACCGCTGCCAGTGGCGATACCCGTACCTACACCCTGCAGTTCGAAGTGCTGAAGTCAAGCAACGCCTTCCTGCAGATGATCTACTTAGATGGCACACCATTAGCAGGTTTCAATAGTGAGACACTCTCAGGGTACACCGTCGAGTTGGCAGATGTAAACAATATACCGACTATCACTTACGACAAGGAAGTGGGACAGCGCGTAACAACCGTCCTTCCTATTGGTGGCGGCGACGCTATCCTTGAGGTATGCCCAGAGGAAGGCGCATGTAATAAGTACGTCATCCGCTTCACGCAGTCGATGACGAGTAGCATGCAACTAAGCAACATCTACCTCGACGGTGTGGCACTCGCAGGCTTTGCATCAAATGTCTATACCTATAACGTGCAGTACGAGAAGGCTCTCCCTGCTATCACCTATGATGCTGCCGTAGGTGCCACGGTCAGTCTGCTATACGAAAAGGACAAAGTTATCATTTTGTTATCAGAGGGTAGCAACAATAATAGTTACAACCTGAACTTTACTCAACAACTATCGAATAACGTACAGTTGAGTAACATATTGCTCAACGGAACGGCACTGACTGGCTTCGATAAGAACACATTAGAATATACCTACGCGCTATCCGCAGGGGCATCACTCCCGACTATCGAATACACCAAGCAAGAGGCACTGCAACAGGTAGTTGCCGGTTGGACCGACGAATCGACCTATTCCATTCAGGTTACCGCTGCCGATGAGACCACCAAGCAGACCTATAAGGTGCATGTTCAGCGCACTGCCGATACCGATAGCCATCTGGAGAATATCCTTGTCGAAGGCGTATCGTTGTCCTTCCAGCCCGATGTCTTCACCTATACGGTCGACCACACTAAGGGTGCTGCATTGCCACTCGTGACTTACACCAAGAAGACTTCACAGACCGTCATCTATACGCAGACCAATGACCATCAGCAGCAACTGCTTGTCATAGCCGAAGACGGCTCTGAGTCGACCTATACCATCAACTATGTCGATGTCGTATCGAATGTGGCATTGCTCGATAACATCCTCTTAGACGTTACTGCCCTGAGCGGTTTCAAGAAAGACCAGTTCGCTTATGTCGACTCTCTGGCATGGCGGACCAAGGTAGTGCCTGTCGTTACGCCTGTGAAGGGACAAGAGGGGCAACAGATAGCCGTATACTACTCCGCTGTGAATGGCACCACACGAATCCATGTCGTAGCAGAAGATGGCGTGACAGCGACCGACTATACGATTGCTTTCCCTGTCCGCCGTTCCTCGAACACACTGCTTGAGAGCGTGACTGCCTTAGGCGTAGACTTCGACTTCGTATCCGAAACGACACTCTATACGCTCACTCTGCCTTACCAAACAAACGAAGCACCAATGCTCTCCTATGAGAAACAAGAGCCCGAACAACAGGTAGAGTACTTGGCAGCAAGTGTGAACGATACCTCGAAGTTAATCGTAACAGCCGAGGATGGTACGCAACGCATCTACCGCTTCGTATTCAAGAAAACCTATAGCGACAAGCAGAACCGACTGCAGTCGATACTCGTCAATGGTGTAGCACTCGACCTCAAGAACCTCACCGAGACCGATGCTACCCACTTCTCTATCAATGTGCCAATGGCTTACGGATCGGAGGAGTTCAATGTGTCGTGTCTTAAGAACTACGATGAACAGTCCTACTTCGTGCAACCTGGTAGCTTGCTCCATCCAACAAAGATACTGCTCTACAGCAATCGTCCAGGGGAGGATGCCGTTGAGTATACGGTTGTGCCGCAACTCGATACGCAGAACCCTGCCGTGTTGTCCTCTCTCTTAGTGAACGGAACAGCCCTGGCAGACTTTAACCCGAACAAGTTCACCTATGTGGTAAGCGTGCCTTCGGCCTCTATCCCGACTATCACATACACAGCCGCTTCGGGTGTGACGGTTACACCACTCGGACAGACTACCAAAGCGTGGTCGGTAAAGGTAGCAGCCAATGGCTACGAGAATATCTACACCGTAGTGATCCACTATGCTGGAGATGTCATCCCGAACGGCGAGTTTACCAATTGGACCAATGCAGCAAAGCGTACATCAGCCGAGAAACCAGTATCGTGGCAAGTAGCTGCTGATTATGCAGACTCGTATGGCCTCCCACAAGCCTATACGGGAACAGAAGTCGTACAAGGAGATGGTGTAGCCTCTTTCTATACGAAGAAGCTTTCAACATACTTAGATTGGTTAGGTGGCGGTATTCCTGCAATAGCAACTCTTGGTACTTTAACATTTACGTGGGGAACTAGTGGATCTACAAGCTCGGTATTCTCGGGTAGTATACCATTCCAAAATACTCCAGATGCAGTGGATATTCGTTATAAGCATGTTAAGAACTCGGGTAGTGGTGCTCTCTTCGCATTCCGATTCTGGGCAACGGAGACCTCGGATGGTACGGCTACAGAGAAGGAATATAATATGGATTACTTAGCAACGAATACGACTTCCGACTATGTAGTCTATACGCACCCATTGCCTACCGATGGCAAGCAGATAGAGAAAATGAACATTGCCATCAATGCAAGTAACCAAACGAGCGGAGTTAAATCTGGCACCGAACTACATGTTGACTACCTACGCTTTATCTATAGTAGTGCCTTGACCGGCTTGCAGGTAGGCGGCGAAGAGGCTACCCTGTCGGGCAACGCCTTCTCTTATACCCTCCTCTCCTCGGAAGAGTATCTCTGCCCACAACTCTCGTTCACAGGTGCCGTATCCGACCAAGCACAGACTGTCACATGGAGCGACGAGGTCAGTGGCGTCCGTACGGCAACAATAAAGAACTACGCCGAAGACGGAACTTCTACCGACTATACCTTGACCGTCACTCGTCCGCTCTCTACTATCAACACCCTCAAGACCATCCAAGTGGATGGACTGAATATTGACGGTTGGAAGGCAGACACCTACGAATACACCTTGCAACTGGGCAAGAACGAAGCCCTACCAAGCATAACAGCCGAGGTGAAGAGTCATCTGCAGACTGTCGATATGTCGGTCAGCGATAGCGAGATACGCTATACAGTCACCCCCGAGTCGGGCGAAACAAAGGTTTATACAATCCATATCGTGCGCACGCAGTCGAGCGATGTCACCCTTAAGAGCCTCACTGCTGAGGGTATCACGTACAATGCTGCAACCACTACCTACGAGGTAACCGCTGCAACAATGCCGTCTATCTCTTTCGAGAAACAGTACGACGCACAGCAAGTTCTGCTGCAAGGTGGCGTGCTCTCTGTCACTGCCGAAGATGGTACTGTAGGTAAGTACGAGATTATCCTCCACCAACCTGCTTCTACCACATCCGGTCTCTTGACTTCTATCTTGGCAGACGAAGTGGAACTGAAAGACTATAGCAAGACCACCTATCGTTATACGGGCAAGACGCCTACCATCACCTCTTTCGTCCGCGAGTATAACACCGACTCTATCGTACAACGTCATGCAGGCGATTCTATCGCATGGGAGGTCTATGGCTCAGAGAACCATCGTTACCTCTATGCCTTCCCAGCGACCGCCTCTTCGGAAGTCAACCTGAAAGGTATCACGCTCAATGGTACTGCCTACGCCGACTTCTTGCCGCTACAAAGCAACTACGAACTGGCAACCGACGAGCCTGTTAATATACAGTTCCTTCGTGCCGATGACGGACAGTCGCTTACCATCTCACGCGACAATAGCAATAACACCATCTCCGTTGCTGTACAGGCCGAGGATGGTACAGTGCGCACCGAGCCGTACACCGTGACACTCACTGCCGACGACTCCGACGACCCATACCTGCAGATGATCTATCTCGATGGTACACCGCTCACCGACTTCAAGGCAGATGTACTTAAGTATACCATCACACTGCCGGCTTCCGATCCTAAGACAGCCCAACCACAGTTGCCGACAATCTCGTACGCCCTGCGCCAACCGAAACAGTCAGTGGCTATCGAGACCGCTCCTCTGGGACAAGTGTCGTATCTCATCGTCACATCCGAAGACGGCGACCAGCAAGCCCAATATGAACTCACCATCAAGGCAGAGCCTTCGCACAACGCATCGCTGAGCGGACTGTATGTCAATGGACAGTCAGTCACCTCCTTCCAAGCAGATAACTATCGCTACTCTGCCCAAGTGCATGGCGCAACCGTCGACCTGCAGTACTCTACCTTAGACCGCTTCCAGACTATCACCACCGAGACCTTCACCAATGGCTCGAGGGCAGTCAATGTGACGGCAGAAGATGGTACTACCAAACATAGTTATATCGTCGACATCTACCAAGAAGCACTCTCCGACAACACCACCCTGAAGAATATCCTGCTGAATGGACAAGCCTTCTCACTCTTTGATGCTACCTCCGAGGACTTCAACGCCAAGCAACTGCGATATAACATATCCATGACCACAGGCACCAAACTGCCCGATGTCTATGTCACCTTAGACGAGGAAGGACAAGCATGGGAGTTGCTGCAAGGCGCTACCGTCGATACCATACGCGTAACGGCTGCCGATGGCGTAGCAAAAGACGACTATATCATCAACTTCGTCTACCAGAAATCGGACAATGTCGTATTGAGTAACATCTATGTCGACGGAGTAGCAATCAGCAACTTCGACCAAGAGACGCTCGAGTATGCTATCTCCCTCCCAGTGGGTACCACCCAACTGCCTGCCGTCGATGTGCAAAAGGCTGAGGCAACGCAGACCACTACCGCACAGTGGAACGACAACGACTATAGTTGCCTCGTCACCGCAGAGAACGGTGCTACTCGCACCTATAAACTGCACTTCACCGTCCTGCAATCCTCTGCCGATACACTCACCATGATCTATGCCGACGGACTGCCACTCGAGGCTTTCCAACCGCATACCTACTATTATGCCTTCACCCTTGCCGAAGGTGAGAAGCAGATACCGCAGTTGACCGTCGACCAAGCCGACGACTGGCAGACTGTCACGGTCGACACCATCAAAGCCCCACTGAGCACCACCTATCAGTATAGCGTCGTCGCACAGAACGGCTTGAAGAATGTCTACACCGTGGTCTACAACCTGCAGCAATCCTCCGACAATACCCTCGAGGCTATCATGGTGAATAATAAGTTACTCGCCGACTTCTCGCAAGACCAGTTAGAGTATACCTATACCCTCTCCTCGGAAGAGACTGTCGTACCCGAAGTGACCTATATGCAACACACCGGTCTTGCCAACCTGCAACAAGTGCAGGTGGTTGCCTCCGGCGATTATACCCGCAAGATCATAGTGACTGCCGAGAATGGCAACGAGCGCATCTACACGATCTACTTCCAACGCGCACTGTCCAACAATGCTTACCTCAAGGCAATCTACTATGCCGGACAGGCTATCGCTAACTACGATGAAGAAATCCTAACCTATCGTATCGCCTTGCCGTATGGCACACAAGATATGCCTATCATCACCTTCACAAAGAACGAGGACGCACAGAATGTGACCCTCTCCTCAACCGATTGGGAAGCACAGTTGCAAGTAGTCGCTGCCGATGGTACTACCCAGACTTACATCATCACTTTCTATGTCAGCCAAAGCGATAATGCACAACTAACGAATATCACGCTCGATGGCGAGGCACTTGCCGACTTTGCACCAACCACCTCGGAGTATCATATCAGCCTACCTTACGACGCTGGCAACACATTGCCCGAGATAGGGTGGAGTACTGCCGACGAACAACAAAAGGTGGTGATGACCCAAACCGATAGTTACACAGTCGTTCTGCAAGTGACGGCTGGCGATGGCGAGACCGTCAACGAATATACGCTCTTCTTCACCGTTAATCCTTCGCCAATCAACACCTTGGCAGACCTTCAGGTCAATGGAACAACCGTGGAGAACTTCGCAGCCGATGTCTATGAGTATGACTTCTCCTACCCATCCACGGCTACCGAGGCAGACTTCTTTACCGTAGAGGATATCGCCTTCAGCCTTACCGATTCGGCTGCCACGGCTACCATCGTGCAACAAGATAAGAACACTATCATCATCACCGTAGTTGCCGCTTCGGGCGATGTAGCAGCCTATGTGCTTATCCAAACCATCTCCTTGCCGAATAATGCCTATCTGCAAGAGATATTGGTAGACGGGAAGTTGCTTGCCGACTTCGCACCCGACCAGTTCGAGTATGAGTACCTGCTGCTCGAAGGTAGTATCCTGCCAGTGCTCACTGCCACGGCACAAGACACAGCCGCAGAGGTGAATATCACTACCTCCGACATAGGTGAGAAGTCGTATATCTATTGCACTGCGCCCGACGGAACAGAGTATGAGTACACCGTCCTATTCCGCTACTCCGACCTGAACACCGGCAAGACGGCAACCGAGAACGATGTCATCTTTAAGCATATACCTGGCACCAACCAGTATATCGCTGCCACTATCCGACAGAACATCAAAGTCGCCATATACGATGCCTATGGTCACCGCTTGCAAGTGACGGATGTACCCGTATGCGACCCCAATGTGGTGGAGGTCGTAACCGATGATAAGGGACTCGACCTCTTTGCCGATACCGATTCCTACACCGACGGCGCCATCATCACGATCGAATACACCAACAAGCCGTTCTTCTATGTCTTCTTCCAAAACGAGAAGAAACGCATAGCCTCCGGCAAAGTAATGCTGCGTGACTAAATAAGGCAATATAACCTTACTCGCCTCGGACTCCTAACCCTTGCCCTCCGCAACGATTAGGAGTCCGATTATTTATGATAATCGTCAACCTTTCTGAACATCCGTTATAGAGACCTCCCGTAGAGACGGTATTAAATACGCTCTCTCAAAATCCATTCATGTCTAATTAATGATAATACGCCGTAGTCGTCCGTTTATAACATTTTGAAGCTGTAAGTGTTGTTTGTGGCATGTAATTTGTTGCATTCGTCATTAGTTAAACAAAACATCTTATCATTATGAAAGAACTATTTAAGCCGTTGATTATCGGCATCAGTGTCGTAGTGT
>CAYNMA010000016.1:0-9971 GCA_964398075.1 uncultured Bacteroides sp.
CCCCGTGTCGTTCGGGTCGTAAGACCCGTTTGACCATGTTGTGATTGTGGAGACGTGCAGCGAAGGCAGGTGTGTAAGCACTGAGTCTGCCTGAGCGAGTGAAGTCCAGTGGACTGAACAAGAATACCTTGTCGAGCCTCCGTGCCGTTCGGGTCGTAAGACCCGTCCACACCCGCCTAGCATGTTAATCGTTAATTGTTACTTGTTGATTAAAATCCCCTCTTTTCATTACTACGCAACTACGCAAACCCTACCACTAACCACCTTATACATGTGAATATATTTTGAAATACCAAAACGCACACAACCAAGAATATACGTTAATCGTGTAGTATTCCTTTCTTGAATTTATGAAAAGAAAACATGTTATAAAACATATACGCGAAATTTGGAAGGTACGCGTGCGTGTCGTACCTTTGCCGACGTTAAATCTAAAACATGAAGCAAATGAAGCGATTCTTTCTTTTGGTAACTACTCTGTTGACGCTTTGCTGCGGCATAGCAATGGCACAGACAAAAGTGTCCGGTGTCGTAATGGCAGAAGGAGAACCTGACCCTGTGATAGGAGCCAATGTGATAGTGAAAGGTACTACAACCGGTACTATCACCGACTTCGATGGTAACTTCTCGCTGAACGCAAAAGTAGGTGACGTATTGGTCGTCTCTTATTTAGGGTATAAAGCCCAAGAGATTAAGGTGACCAACACGTCTTCTTCTATTAAGGTGACCCTTCAATCCGACAACGTGATGCTCGAGGAAGTTGTAGCCATCGGTTATGGTACAATGAAGAAATCCGATCTCACAGGCTCTGTCACCTCTGTCAAAGCCGAAGAGTTGATTAAAGCCCCAGTATCGGGTCTCGACCAAGCCTTGCAAGGACGTGCTGCCGGCGTCACCGTCACATCCAACTCAGGTCAACCTGGTGAGGCAGCCACCATTCGTATCCGAGGTATCGGTTCCGCTATCGGCGGCAACGACCCTCTATATGTAGTAGATGGTGTCATCACAAGCGATATATCCTTCCTCGCTCCAAATGATATACAGTCCATGGAGATCCTTAAAGACGCCTCCGCAACCGCTATCTACGGTAGCCGTGGTGCCAACGGTGTCATCCTTGTGACTACCAAGACCGGTACCGCCGGCAGCAAACTGCCCAACATCACCTTTGATGCTTACTGGGGCTTCCAGAACCGTTGGCGCAAACTCGATGTCATGAACTCACGTGACCAAGTCGAGACAGAGTTGCGTATGGACGGTATGCGTAATGGTGCAGAGCAGATTGCTTATTATAACAAGAATGGTTTCAACGCATGGATCAATATGTATAAGTTAGGCGGAGAGTACTTTCCAACGAACTTTGACTATTCCGCACAGGAGACCGACTGGCAAGATGAGGTCTTCAAAGCCAATGCGTTTATGCACAACTACAACCTCAGTATGGACGGCGGCAACGACCGTGGACACTATGCTCTGTCAGCGAACTATTATGGACAGCAAGGTACAATCATAGGCAGTAACTACCAACGCTTTACTATTCGTCTAAATACCGATTACGAGATCCGTAAGTGGTTGGTAGTGGGCGAACATCTTACCTTTGCCGCATCGTCGGGACGAAACGCTATGAACAACTCCTCATCCGCAGGCGCATCCGTCATATCCGCTGCCTTAGCCATGTCGCCTTGGGACCCAGTCTATTATCCAGAGGGCTCGGTCAACAAGAACGGTGAGGATATATCCGGTAACTACTCCGCAGGTACCAACTTCAAGAATGTCACCAACCCTTACCAGATGGTTTATAACACCGAACCTTCGAGCAAGAAAGAGCGCGTCGTAGGTGATGTCTATTTCGAGATAAAGCCTATTGACGGTCTCACGATACGCCCAAGTTTCTCTATCGACTACTCCTTGACGCGTGACCGTTCGTTCACCTATCCGAATACCTATACATCCTATAACTACTCCGACAAGAACTTCATCTCCTCGTCGATGGGACGCTACTGCTCCATGCAAGAGGAGACCACCGCTACCTATGCCAAGAAGATTGGTCAACACAACTTCTCCGTCATGGTAGGACAGACCTGGCAAGAGTATAACACATACAGTATAGGTGGTTCAGGCGCTTCTATCATGAACCCTATACCAAGCAACTGGTACCTGAGTAATGCCACGGAGGACCAGACCTACGCCTCCGACGGAGTGTCGCGTATACGACGTCTATCTTTCCTCGGACGTGTGTTCTACTCCTATGCTGACCGCTATATGATTACCGCTAACTTCCGTGCCGACGCTTCCTCACGCTTCACCAAGAACCCTTGGGGCTTCTTCCCATCAGTCGCTTTGGCTTGGCGTATGAGCGAAGAGAGTTGGTTGAAAGAGGTTAGTTGGCTCGATAACCTCAAGATACGTGCCGGCTTTGGACAAGTAGGTAACGATGGTATCAGTAGCAGTGCCTTCCAAGCAATCATGGGTAGTGGCTACTCAGTCTTCTATGGTTACCCTCTCGGAATAAGTCAAGAACCTGCCACAGGTGCTGCCGTACTCACACAGGTAGACCTCGATGGTAAGTGGGAAACCAACCAACAATGGGATGCAGGTGTTGACTTCTCCTTCTGGAACGGGAAACTGAGTGGTACTGTCGACTATTTCTTACGTGATACCAAGGATGCCCTGCTCTATGTCAACGCTCCTGCTCATGTGGGTAACCGCTATTCGTTGGTGCGCAATGTAGGTAACATCCGCAACCAAGGCGTCGAACTATCTCTCAACCACGAGAACCAAGTGGGTAAGGTACACTATAACATCGGCGGTAATGTATCGTATATTCACAACGAACTGACCGCTGTCAATGGTGGTTCACCTATCTGGGGAGACCGTACCAAGACCGACGAAGGCATGGCACTTAACTCCTTCTGGGGCTACACTTACGAAGGTGTATACCAGACCGATGAGGAGGCTTTGGAACAACTCTACTCTTATACCACAACCACCATCCCTGTCCATGCCGGTGATGCTCGTTACAAGGACCTTAACGGAGATGGTAAACTCGACGAGAGCGACCGCTCATGTATCGGTAACCCATTCCCGAAACTGACCTACGGTATCAACCTTGGTGCAGAGTTCTATGGCGTAGATATCCAACTATTCTTCCAAGGCGTATATGGCAACTCCATCTACAACGCCCTTCGTGAGCGACTCGAAGGCGATGGCACCAGCAATGTCCTGGCATCGTATATGAAAGATAACGTATGGATAGGCTACAATGACCTCGTCCGTGATGCTATGCTCAAACAAGGAGTCAACTGGATGGAACTCGAGAACCGCGAAGGTACTATCCCGAACCCTTACGGCTCGTCAACCAACACCGAGAACTCTACACGTTTCTTGGAAGATGGTAGTTACTTCCGCCTTAAGAACATACAGATTGGCTACACCCTGCCTAAGAAAGTGACGGAGAAGTTCAAGTGCTCACGCCTACGCTTCTACGCAACGGCAAGCAACCTATTCACCATCACCAACTATACGGGCTATGACCCGGAAGTAGGTAGTGGCGTCGACTACGGCAACTACCCTCAGAGCCGTACCTTCACCTTCGGACTGAATGCTAACTTCTAAAACGAATGACTGTTATGAAAAAGATACAATATTTCCTAATCGCATTGGCAGTGTTGATGACAGGCTGTAAGGACTATCTCACCGAGATAGAACCGGGTACTACGCGCCTCGACGACTACTATGTATCCACATCGGCTGCCGAAGCCAATATCATAGGCTGCTATGTACCACTTATGTGGGAGTACAACAGTACCTACTTCTCAGAGTGGTTTATAGGTGATATCGTCAGTGACGATGCCCTCAAAGGCGGTGGTAGTACCTCCGATATGGCTGACTCCTACGATATGGAGAACTGGCGTACAACTTCCAACAACACACTCCTTCTCGACTTCTACCGTGCACAATACCAAGGTATTGGCCGCTGCAACTTAGCATTGAAGTATATCTCTCAGATGGAGGTAGGCATCGACGATGAGTTCACTGCCGAGAAGAAAGCACAACTGCTTGCCGAAGCGTATTTCCTTCGTGCATACTATTACTTCCGACTCGTACGCGTATATGCCGGTGTACCTATGCCATTGGAGGTACTCGATAGTTCCGATAAATGGGGTATGGCTCGATCAAGCGTCAACGATATATACAACCAGATAGTAGCCGACCTCAAGATAGCAAGCGCATCGCTACCGCTGCGTAGCGAGTATGCCGATGAGGACCTCGGTCGTGCTACCAAAGGTGCTGCACAAGCCATGCTGATGAAGACCTACCTCTATATGGCATCGCCCTACTGGCAGAGTTATACCATTAGCCTTACGCCCGCTGAGTGCTACAAAGCTGCTAAGCAGTATGGAGACTCTATCATCGCCTCAGGCGAATATACCCTTTGTCCTAACTATGAGGACAACTTCACGCTCGCAGGCGAGAACGGACCCGAGTCTGTCTTCGAGATACAATACGAGGAAGTGGCATGGGGCGACTATGGTGAGGGATATGGCTTCACTGCCGGCAGTTTCACACAGATACTCGTACGCTCACGCTCATCGCTCATAGGCGGTGGATGGGGCTTCGACCACCCAACGCAGAACCTCTACGATGAGTTCGAGACTGCCGATAGTATCCGTCGTAATGTGGCTATCTACAATCCTACCGATGACCAGATAGAGACTCCTTCTGAGGAGATATACCTTGGCTCACGGTTGTTGAACAATAAGTACGCCATGTACCGAGACACAGCCCGTGCAGGTGCTGGCTTAGGCAAATGGGGTATGCACGCTTCCCGTGGTCCTCTCAACAACAAGCAGATACGCTATGCCGATGTCCTCCTTATGTATGCGGAGGCTTGTCTTGGCGCTGGCGATGAGGGTACGGCAAAAGAGTACATCAACAAGGTCCGTGCTCGTGCAGGATTGGGCGAGGTCGGTACATATACCTTCAAGGTCAATGGAGTAGAGATAACATCGCCTACCACCGAACAAGCACTCCGTCATGAACGCCGTATGGAGTTGGCTATGGAGGGTCACCGTTGGTTCGATATCGTACGCTGGAACGGCGTCGATGGCAAAGGCGTCAAACAACACATGGATGCCTATAAAGCAACGGAGACAACCGATGCCCAGAGTCATATCTTGGAGTTCAACGCAGGTAAGAACGAGATATTCCCTATTCCACAAGAGGAAATCCAACTCAACCCTACAACCATGCAACAAAACCCTGGCTATTAAGCAAAACTATATAAACAACTTATCTATTTACCAATCAAAACAGTTTTTTAGTATGAAAACAAAACAATTCTGCGCTTTGGCGCTTGCAGCACTGACATTATTCGGATTTAGTGCTTGTAACAAAAACAAGAACAACAGTAATGATCCTGAGCAAAGCCTCAAACTATCAGAGACTTCCGTTAGCATGAAGGTTGGCGAAACACACCAACTCACTGCTAATATCACAGTCGACTCTTGGAAATCGAGTGACGAAGCCGTAGCTATCGTTGCCGATGGTCTTGTAACAGCAGTGAAAGAAGGTAGCGCAATCATCTCCGCAACAGCAGGCTCACAAACCAAAACTTGTGTTATCGCTGTTTCGAAAGAAGGTGACCAAGGTGGCGAGCAAGGTGGCTCAACAGAAGTAAAGGGTAGCCAGATATGGCCTATCGTTATGGATGCAACGACGGCAGATGCTAATACCTCGAAGATTGTTGCTGACTTCCGTATCGACGACGCCAATAACTTCCTTGACGTATGGGCAAGTGGTGAGACTTATGTTGCTGGTGATGGAACAGGACTCAATTTCTTTGGACACTCAGATGGTTATGTATCTCTTACTGTAGCTGCTCCTCAAGGATGGTCTGGTGGAGGTTTCCGCTTAGGTGCTACTATTGCTCCTAAGGTAGAGGAACTGCGCGCAGCAATCGTAGCTTCTCCAGATGACTACTATCTGCATTTGGCTATGAAAGCAACTACCACAGGTAACCACCAGTTCTATACATTTGGTGATGCTGTTACTTCTTTCGCTGTGGGTACTGCTACTATCGAAAAGGGTGCCGTTGTAGGTGACTTCACTCGTGATGGCTCATGGCATGAGTTCGATGTACCTATGTCGCAATTCGCTACTGCTTTAGCAGGACTTACTTTCAGTGCAGATGGAGGTTACATACTTAGTTTCTTAAGTGGTGCCCAAGTAGGTTCACAACTTAACCTTGATGCTGTTTATTTCTACAAGAAATAAGCACTCTCTTACTATAAGGAGGTTGATTACCTCCTTATAGTCCTAATGATAAACAATACACACCGTACATAACATGAAAAAGACTCTCGGTTTTATCTTACTAACTATGCTGCTGAGTGCTTGCACACCGCAAACAACAACCTCTACTCCTATCATACTTAGCAGTAACGCTCTCTCTATGAAAGTGGGGGACATGGCAACGCTTGAGGTTACAGGAAACAGTAGTACTGTGGAATGGATCAATAGCAACGACTCAGTGGCTACAGTGTTTTATGGTGTGGTAACGGCAAAGGCAGTGGGCAAAACTATTATCACAGCCAAGAGTGGCGATGCCAAAGCCCAATGCGAGGTGTTCGTTACCGGTTCCGATGGTTCTTCGCTTCGTATATCACCGGCTGTGGTGAGTCTAAAGAAAGGTGAGACCTACCAGTTCCAATATGGTAACACCTACGACCTTGACCTCACATGGACCAGTAGTGACGAGACTATAGCCACTGTCGATAACAACGGTTTTGTTACAGCAATAAAAGGTGGTAACGCCACGATCACATTAGCAACCAATATCGACTCCGTCAAAGCACTTGTGGCCGTAGAACACGAATGGAGGGAATACCAATTAGTATGGAGCGACGAGTTCAATGGCACCTCTCTGGACGAGAATATATGGACCATCCAAACAGGTGGAGGTGGCTGGGGAAACAACGAGTCGCAGTACTATACTGCTCGTACCGAGAACCTGCGAGTAGAAAATGGCAACCTCATTATCCAAGCACGCAAAGAGACCTACGACAATCGTGAATATACATCAGCACGCATTATGTCCAAAGATAAGAAGACCTTTACCTATGGAAAGATGGAAGCACGTATCTCTCTGCCAGGTGGTGGAGGACTATGGCCAGCCTTCTGGATGATGGGCAATCAAGGTAGTTGGCCCAACTGCGGAGAGATAGATATCATGGAGTATGTGGGTAATGTGCAAAACCGTATCTTGGGTACTCTTCATACCGTGCAAGACCGTTCCGGTAGCAAGAGCAGCCGCTCCTATTGGGGTACGAATATCGAAGATAACTATCATACATACGGAATCGAATGGACAAAAGAGGAGCAGAAAGGACGAGACATTATCCGCTTCTATGTGGACGGTGAGGTGTTCTCCGAACAAGTGGAGCAGGTGATCGACGACAACGAGTATTGGCCCTTCAATAAGCCTCATTTCTTCATTATCAATATGGCAGTAGGAGGAAACCTTGGCGGTAGCGTTAACGATGCTATCTTCGACACACCCCGCCTAATGAAAGTAGATTGGGTACGCGTATATCAACGAGAAGAAAAATAACAACCATGAATAACTGTAAGACATATCTATTCATAGCTATTGCTTGCCTACTAACACTCGTTGGTTGCAACAGTACGGAAGTAGAGCAAGACGCTCGTGCAGAGATGCAGAAGAGTGCAAAACGAGGAGTATCATTCAACTTTACCCAAGCAGAAGACCTACCTTTGCTTTCACCATCCTGCTCCTGGGCATACAACTGGGGTAACACGCAGAATAGTATGGCTGCACTTTGGTTCGACAGCAACGATATGGATTACTGCCCTATGGCATGGAATAACTCCTTCAATGCCAATCAGATACGCGAGTATGTACAATCACACCCGAATACCAAATATTTGCTTGGCTTCAACGAACCCAACCTCAAAGACCAGTGTAACATGACGCCTACACAGGCAGCGCAGTATTGGCCGCAAGTGGTAGCATTGGCTAAGGAACTCGATCTCAAATTGGTGTCACCAGCTATGAACTACGGTACACTATCTGGTTATTCCGATCCTATAAAGTGGCTCGATGAGTTCTTTGCCATTGACGGTATCTCACTCGATGATATCGATGCCATTGCTATTCATTGTTACATGGCATCGGCAAGCGGACTGCAAGGCTTCGTGGAACGCTTCGAGAAGTATGGCAAACCAATATGGATTACCGAGTTTTGTGCATGGGAAACAACTATCAGTAGCGTAGAAAACCAGATGGATTATATGTGCCAAGTGCTTAACTATTTGGAGCAGAATGATAACGTTCAGCGCTACGCATGGTTCATGCCTCGCACCAACGGTAGTGTTGACTCCTATCCATATATGCAACTGCTCACACATACATCGCCGGTCGAACTAACTGACCTCGGTATCATCTTCACCGAGTTCTCTTCTTTCGACAAACATGCATGGCTACCACTCGCAGGTGGTGTACCGGCAAACAAGTATGTCGCCCTCAGCAGCAATGCAATACCACAGCGTGTAGATCCTGACAAAGTGCCATATATCTACAACCTACAAGCAGGCAGTTCCATTGACTACCAAGTGAATGTTTCAACTTCTAACCCACTTAAGATATCCTATGCCACATTCTCTAACTGTGAAGCGGCTATCTATATCGATGGCAAACTACAAGGCGTAGTATCACTACCTCGTACAGGCACTATTGATGTATTCTCGGAAGTGGAGAGCAGTATCAATCTCAGCAAGGGATTACATACTTTGCGCTTCGAACTCCAGAAAGGTGCACTATGTCTATCTAAACTCAGTAACTAATAACCTATGCGCAGCATGAAAAGAAATATACTTTGGTTGTTACTTGGTATTATCCTACCACTCTCGGCACAAGTAACGGTAGAGACCTTTGAGGATACTTATACCCCATGGGAGACGGCTGTGAGCAGTGCGGCTACCCTAATCGACAACCCTTCGCAGACGGGACTCAACCTCTCCTGCAAGGTGCTGAAACTCACTCGCACGACCGACGAAGCCAACTGGGCAGGTGCTATCTACCGTCCCGCTTCGTCCTATACCGGTTACCGCTATGTGCATGTACTCATGTACCGCAACAATAGCAATGTGCCGAACATCAAAGTATATGATCCGACCACCCAAGACGGATCGGCTGACATAGCACCGATGACCACTATCGTGGCTAACCAATGGCAAGACGTAGTCTTCGACGTCAACCACGATATAGACTTCCTATTCTTCATGGTAGACCGCAGCACCCTTACTGCCGACGCTGTGATGTATATCGACGACGTTGTCCTAAGCAACGATGCAACCCCTCGCACCACACCCAATGAGGCATGCGATACAGAGGACACTACTACCGAAGGCGAATATACCCTTGTATGGAACGCTGACTTTATCGGCTCATCGCTCAATCAGACTGCATGGACCATCGAAGACAATGGCGATGGCGGTGGTAACAATGAGTTGCAGTTCTATTGCGAACGGGGTGTAAGCCTTGGAGTTGACCCTGTCGAAGGCAAACACTGCCTCATCCTTACCGCCACCAAAGAGTCGTACAAGGGCAAGACTTGCACCTCCGGTCGTATCAACTCACTCGATAAGACCTACTTTACCTATGGCAAGATAGCCGCTCGTATATGGTTCCCACAGACAGCCAATGGTCTATGGCCTGCCTTCTGGATGATGGGCAATAACTATAGCACCGTTGGTTGGCCTAAGTGCGGCGAGTTAGATATCATCGAACTAGGGCATGCTACGGGTATCAGCAACGGTACGCAAGACCGTTATTTCAATGGCGCCATGCATGTCGGATCTGCATGGAACACCGTATGGCACGATGCCCAATCTGTCACCTACGACTATTCAGTGGAAGACGGCTTTCATGTAATCTCCTGCGAATGGACACC
>CAYNMA010000016.1:10071-16133 GCA_964398075.1 uncultured Bacteroides sp.
TGGGTGCGAGTATATCAACGAGGTGATGCTGGTGAATCGTTCTACTCTGCTGTCGCATCCGACCCGATCGAGGCAGCACCAACAGGTCTCGAGGAGGTCGTAACCGACGAGAATAACCAAGCACGCAAACTGATTATTAACGGACAATTATACATCGAGAACAACGGACATCTGTATAATGCGATGGGTGTGCGTGTTCAATAGAATGACTATGCGAAATAGGAACTTGTACATAACTATCCTCCTATCATGTCTGTTCTCTCTTTCCGCTTGCGGACAGAGAGAACAGTACACGCTTATATGGGAGGATAACTTCGACGGCGAAACACTTAACACTGCCTATTGGAATGTGGAGGATAATGCTCGTGGTGGTGGTAACGCAGAGATGCAGTACTACACCCCCCGCAATATCTCTTTCGAGAACTACCCTGGTAGCAACGAGCACTGTCTCGTTCTCAATGCCAAGCGTGAGGACTACGGTAATCGTCCCGCCACTTCCGTTCGCCTCAATACACAAGACAAGGTAACGGTTCAATATGGTAAGATAGAGGCGCGCATCGCTTTCCCTTACACCGCCAATGGTATATGGCCAGCCTTCTGGATGCTTGGTAACGATATAGCACGTGACCTCGGCAACGATGATACTGTCGATACGCAGGCAGCAGAACTCGCCAAGAAAGGACAAGTGGTATGGCCACGCTGCGGCGAGATAGACATCGTCGAGATGGGACATCGTGACGGCATTGCCAAAGGATTACAAGACCGCTATTTCAATGGAGCAGCCCATTGGGGAGAGGCGTATAACAATGGTGAATACCCTAACCGTGCCGGTATATGCGAAGCACCGTACGCTATCCAAGGCGGTTTCCATCTATTCACGGTAGAGTGGAGTGAGGACAGCCTCGCTATGTATCTCGACAAAGACCAGTATCCCGAAGTAGCACCCTATTTTGCCCTTTCCCTACGCAATACAGAAGTCAACGAACCTGGGCATTACTTCAATAAGCCATTCTATCTATTGTTTAACCTTGCCGTGGGTGGATACTTCACGGGACTACCTACCACCCCTAAATATCCCGAACTCGTGACAGCCGACGACCCCAACTTCCAGCAGATAACGGCTCTCCCTACCGATGGCACACCGGTTAAGATGTATGTCGACTACGTCCGCATCTACAAAGAAAACAAGTAACGATTGGATATTATAGGCTAAACACTGACCAACTAATAAACGAATTAAACGAGAAACAAATAAATCAATAAACGAATAAACCCTTCAAAGTATGCAACTAAGCATAAAAGAGAAACTCGGCTACAGCCTTGGTGATACCGCCTCCCACTTTGTATGGGACATGGTTAACTTCTGGCTTATATTCTACTATACCGATGTCGCAGGTATCAGTATCGGTTGGGCTACCACTATCGCTATCCTCGGCACTATCATGGATGCCGTCATGGACCCCATAGTGGGTATCTGGGCTGACCGTACCAATACTCGTTGGGGTAAGTTCCGTCCCTTCATACTCTTTGGTGCAGTGCCTTTTGCTCTCTGCGCCTTACTCGCTTTCTGGGGACCAGAACTCACAGGCAATGCACAGATAGCCTATATCCTCATCACCTTTATCCTACTTCGTGTCATCTACGCCGTAGTCAATATTCCCTATTCGTCTCTTGGTGCAGTCATGACCAACGACTCTATTGAGCGTGCTGGACTCAACTCTTATCGCTTCGTAGCCGCAAACATAGGGCAACTCATCGTATCAGGACTCGCTCTCTATGGTGTCTATTACCTCGGTACACTCTGCGTCAATGGTTTGGATTACTCCACCATGGCGAACGATGAAGCGCGCAAAATCTTTGCTGAGACCTCTACCGACAACGCTTCCCTCGTCAGCAATGCCTATCAATATGGCTTCCGCTGCCTTGTGGCTATCTTTGGCGTGATAAGCGTCATCCTGCTTCTTATCACCTTCTTCTCTACACGCGAGCGTATCGCTCCCGCAGCCAAACAAGATACCAACCTCTTCCGTGATTTCGGTTCACTCTTCCAGAACCGTCCGTGGGTGGTACTCACCCTCGTAGGCGTGGTGTCCTTTATCATGTTCGCCATACAGAACATCTCTGCCACATACTACTTCAAATACTTCTGCGATGCCGAGTCCAAATGTCAACTATTCAATCTATTAGGCACTATTGCCCTCATCATTGCAATACCTTTCACCAAGCCCCTCGTTGCGAGATATGGAGGACGCAATCTATATATCGCATGCTCCGTTCTATCTGGCTTCTTCTTCTGCATGCTTTACTTTGCAGACACCAACTTCGTACTCATCAATATCTTCAACTGCTTGGCAAAGATATCCTATGCACCAGCCATCTCGCTCCTTTGGACAATGCTTGCAGATGCGGCTGACTATGGCGATTGGCGCTTCCACCGACGCACCACGGGTCTTTGCCTATCTGCTGCCGTCTTTGCACAGAAGATAGGGTGGTCTATTGGTGCAGCAATATTGGGCGCTATCATGAGCCGTGTCGGATTCGACCCTGCCACTATGACAACCTCCGAGATACAAGCCACACCTGAGATAATGTCCTGCATACATATCCTCTTTGGCATCGTACCAGGCGTACTCTATGCTTCATGTGCTATCCTGCTTGCCTTCTATAACATCGATAAACAGACCCTCGCTACCATGAAGCAAGAACTTGAACAACGCAACCAACAATAATAACAACGACAATATACGTGCGTAGCACAAACATACGTGAAACGAACATACGCAAAGCAAATATACGTGAAACGACTATGACCACAACCGGCAAATATATCACCATTAACGGCGAACAATTCTATCTCATCGAGAACTACGACGAGATGCATCCTTTCTTTATCAGTCTCGCAAGTGACACCGACCTATGGATGTATATCGCCTCTACCGGTGGACTCACTGCAGGACGACGCAACCCCGAGCAGGTGCTGTTCCCTTATTATACTGACGATAAGATAACTGAGAACTACGAGACCACAGGTGCTAAGACTATCATACGCCTCAACTCCCAATCCTCAATGCTAAACGCAGTTCCATGGGAGCCGTTCTCTAACCGTTACCTTGGCATCTACCGCACGAAACGCTCTATTGCCAAATCAACTATTGGTAACAAACTACTCTTCATCGAACAGAACCTCGACCTCGGACTCACCTTCACCTATCAGTGGGCGGCATCCGATGCTTACGGTTGGGTACGCAAGGCGACACTCATCAACGACACCGACCATAGCATCTCCGTTGAACTCCTTGACGGACTGCAGAACGTCATGCCGGCAGGCGTAGAGCAGAAGACACAGAACGTGTTCTCTACCCTTGTCGATGCCTACAAGAAGACGGAACAAGTGCCTAACCATCCGCTCGTCCTCTTCCGCATGGAGGCTATCCTTGTCGACCGTGCAGAGCCGAGCGAAGCACTGCGTTGCAATAGCGTATTCACCCTCGGACTTAACGATGCCGAGTTCCTTACCTCCTCCAATCAATTAGACACCTTCCGCAAAGGACAGCCTATCACTGCCGAACCAGAGTCGAAAGGTATGCGTGGTGCAACCTTTGCTCATACCCAACTGCAACTCGCAGCCAACGAGAAGAAAGTGTGGTATAATATCTGTGATGTCATGCAAGACAGCGCACAGGTGCGCCGTAACATGCATTTCTTGCAGCAAACCGATGCCATAGATCAGGTGGAACTTGCCCTGCAGCAGACAACTGACAACCTTCGTGCTATCGTTGGGCAGAACGATGGTATCCAACACTCTGCCGATCAAGCAGACGATGCACGACATTTTGCTAACACGCTCTTCAACACGATGCGAGGTGGCTTTTACTGTGACAACTACAATATCAATGGTAAGGCTTTCGCTAAGCATATTGCTACCTTCAATCGTCCTCTCGCTGAAAAATACAAAACCTTCCTTGCCTCTTTGCCTGAGACAATCACTTACAGTGCTCTTGAGAATCGTATCATTGAGAAACAAGACCACCAACTGCATCGTCTCTTTTCCGAGTACTTGCCGCTTACATTCTCTCGTCGACACGGTGACCCAAGTCGTCCATGGAACATGTTCGACATACGTGTAAAGGACAACAATGGTAAGCACCTCATCTCCTACCAAGGCAATTGGCGTGACATATTCCAGAACTGGGAAGCGCTATCTTTATCCTACCCGAACTATATCAACGGCATCATCGCTAAGTTCCTTAATGCCACGACAGCCGACGGCTACAACCCCTATAAGGTAACCTCCGAAGGTATCGACTGGGAGGTCATTGAACCCGAGAACCCATGGTCGAACATCGGCTATTGGGGGGACCACCAGATTATTTACTTATGCCGACTACTCGAACTCAGTTACGCACATAACCCGCAAGCACTGCGTGAGATGTTGGCTAACCGTGAGTATGCTTTCGCCAACGTACCCTATCGCTTCCGTACCTACGCCGAGATAGTACGTAATCCCAAAGACTCTATATTCTTCGAGACGAGTCTCCACAAGCATATATTCCAACTCCTGCCTGAGTACGGACAAGACGCACGACTCGTTCTTGCTAACGACAACCAACCTCTGCTCGTTACCTTTACCGAGAAAGTGCTTATCACGCTGCTCACCAAACTATCCAACTTCGTACCCGAAGCAGGTATATGGATGAACACTCTGCGTCCCGAGTGGAACGATGCCAACAACGCCCTCGTAGGCTATGGCGCTTCCATGGTAACGCTCTATTATATGCGCCGCTTCGTAGCGTTCTTGCTCAAGCTATACGCCGATGCCAATCAGACATACTCTGTCTCTGCCGAAGTCGTGCTCTTCCTGCGCAATATCACAGCCGCTATGGTGCAGCACGACAACGGTGACATCCACTTCACCGACCAGTCTCGTCGCCAGTTCATTGACGCTGTGGGCACTGCAGGAGAGACCTATCGTGAGAGCGTCTACGCCGGTCATTCGGGCGACAAAGTGGAGATAGACAGCGACCTTCTCGTCTCTTTCTTCCGTGAGGTACAGAAGTATCTCGACCAGTCTATCTCTGTCAACCAACGCCTCAATGGACTCTACAACGCCTATAACCTCATTGCCTTTGGCAGCGATACCGTCTCGGTAGAACCTCTCTACGAGATGCTTGAAGGACAAGTGGCTATCCTTTCTGCAGGTATCCTCTCCCCCGAGAAAGTGGCTGATCTGCTCGACACCATGCGCCAATCGGCTCTCTATCGTGCCGACCAACGCAGTTATACCCTCTATCCCAACCGCATATTGCCTTCCTTCTTCGAGAAGAACAACCTGCCGGCTGAGGCTCTGCATCTACCTATCGTACTCCGTCTCCTTACCAAACAGGATGCAAATATCCTCGTTCAAGACTGCGATGGCGGCGTACATTTCAACGCAGATTTCAAGAATGCTGACTATCTCGCACAGGCAATCGACCGCCTCCCTGACGCTATCAATGCCGACGAGAAACAGCAACTCCTCGATATCTACGAACATATCTTCAACCACCATGCCTTTACCGGACGCTCAGGCACTTTCTACAAATACGAAGGGCTCGGTTCAATCTACTGGCACATGGTCAGCAAACTGCTCGTTGCTGTAGGCGAGACTATCCAAACGGCTATCGATAGCAACGCCGACGCTCACACTATCCAACGCTTGCGTTCACAGTACGATGCTATCCGTGAGGGTATAGGCGCACACAAGTCGCCTGTAGAGTATGGCTCATTCCCATTCGACGCTTACTCTCACACACCGTTACTCTATGCGCCAACCGATGCTAACAACCACATCTGCGGAGGTGTACAGCAACCTGGTATGACCGGACAAGTGAAAGAGGATATCATTTCCCGTTTCTTTGAGTTGGGAGTACATGTCTCTAATGGCAGCATTGTCATCAACAGTACGATGCTTCACGCCGATATGTTCGCAGACAAGCAGTTGCGTTTTACCTACTGCCAGACACCTTTCGTCTACCAACTAGGTATGCAGACCGGCATACAAGTCCTCTATGCCGACCACCAAG
>CAYNMA010000016.1:16233-22806 GCA_964398075.1 uncultured Bacteroides sp.
GAGTCTTCTGCTTTCGTTCTCGCATGCTTGCCCGAAGAGCAACGCAACGCTGTTTTACAAGAGTTCTTCAGTGAGCAAGGGGCAAACTTCTCGGTCACACGCACTATGATAGGTGCAAGCGACTTCTCGGTTGAGGGCTTATATTCCTTGGCAGAAGAGCCAGACGATACTTTGCTTACCTCTTTCTCGATGGCGCACGACATGGAGGGATTCTCGAAGGAACAGTATCCATCAATCCAAGATGAGCACTACGACCTTTATCATCTCATGAAGGATGTGGCTGCTATCAAAGCACAACAGACTGACCCAACCTATCGCATCATCGCATCACCCTGGACCGCACCCGCATGGATGAAGGATAATGGCATGTACTATCAGCGTGACAACACCGCTCGTCGTGGCGGCAAACTCCTACCGCAGTACTATTCAACCTTTGCCCAATACATAGTCAAGTATATGCAGTTCTGGCAGAACGAGGGTATCAACTTCTGGACTATCACGCCTGAGAACGAACCGATGGGCAACGATGGCGGTTGGGAGAGCATGGAGATGTCGCCGGCTGAAGAAGCATTATTCATTGGGCAATATCTCGGACCGGAACTCAAAGCCAATGGCTTCACCGATGTTAACATATTCGGTTTCGACCAAAACATATTCGAGATGGGGCCATACACCGCTGCTATCTATGGTGATTCTCTCGCCAATACCTATACCAACGGCATGGCTATCCACTGGTACGGCAGCACCATCTCTTGCTTCCCCAATGTCTTAGACTCTATCCATGCACTCTATCCCGATAAGATATTCTTCCATACGGAAGGCTGTGTGGATAACCTTGGCTGTCCTGATTGGCCAGGCGTGTCTGACCCTGCCGGCTTCACAGAGTCAGGCTGGTTCAATAACGACTCTTTCTGGTGGACACCATCGGCTACCGATTGGGCTTATTCAACACCATTCTGGCCGGAACTACACCCTGCTTATGCCGTTACACATCGTTATGCAAGTTATATCATCGACGGACTCAACCACTGGATGAGCGGTCTCTGTGACTGGAACATGGCACTTGACTCTATCGGCGGACCTACCCACGTGCAGAATCGTTGCGGTGCACCCGTCATGGTGGACTATAAGAACGACATCGTCTACTACACACCGTACTACTATATCCTCAAGCAGTTCAGCCGCTCGATGCGTCCTGGTGATACTGTCCTGGGCACTACCACCGACACTCCTAACGAGAACCTACATATCTGCGCCGTGCAGAAACAAGACGGACAGACGGCTATCCAGATACTCAATACCGCTAACGAACCACAGAATGTCCGCCTACAAATCGACGACAACTACGCAGACTTCCAGATGCCTGCCAACGCCGTACAGACTATTATTGTGAAACTATAAAACGACGATCCTATGCGTAACAGCACCAAATATCTACTAATCGCTCTCAGCGCACTGCTGCTATTCACGGCTTGTTCCCACAAGGACGAGACTGAGAAGCGTATCGATGCCCTCCTCTCTCAGATGACTCTCGAAGAGAAGATAGGTCAGATGACGCAGGTATGCGGTGGTTGGTATAGTGAGGATATTGAGAATCAGGTGCGTGCTGGCGCAGGCGCTATGCTCAATAGCGTGGGCGAAGAGGCAAACCACTATCAGCGTATCGCTGTCGAAGAGACCCGCCTCCATATACCTATGCTCTTCGGTCGAGACATCATCCACGGTTATCGCACTATCTATCCTATACCTCTCGGACAGGCAGCCACTTTCGATACGGCGCTTGTGGAACAAGCAGCACGCCTCACCGCCCAAGAGGCTATGCAGAATGGTCTCCGTTGGACCTTCTCGCCGATGGTGGATGTCGCTCGTGACCCCCGATGGGGACGCGTAGCAGAGGGCTATGGCGAGGATACCTACCTTACCTCTGTCATGGGAGCAGCCTGCGTACGAGGTTATCAAGGTGCTAACTATGACCCCAAGACAGGCAAAGGCACTATCGACCTTGCCGCATGCGTGAAGCATTTTGCCGGTTACGCTGTCTCGGAGGGAGGACGTGATTACAACACCACATGGATACCTGAGGTGCAACTTCGTGAGACCTATCTTCCACCGTTCAAGGCAGCACTCGATGCCGGATCGGCTACTATCATGTGTTCGTTCAATGACATCAACGGTGTGCCGGCCTCGGCGAACCGTCACCTTAACGTGGATATTCTCCGTGACGAGTGGCACTATGACGGTATGCTTGTCTCCGACTGGGCATCGTCTGCCAATATGGTAGCGCATGGTAACTGTGCCGACCTCAAAGAGGCTACCGTCCTCAGTATCAACGCACAGATGGAGATGGACATGGAAGGACATGGTTATCCTTGGCACCTCAAGACACTTGTCGAGGAGGGAAAGGTCAGCGAGAAGCAGATTGATGCCTGCGTACGCGATATCCTCCGCCTCAAATATCGACTCGGACTATTTGAGAACCCCTATTGCACCGTTGACTCAGCCCAATACTTCTCACAAGAGTCTCTTGCCGCAGCCCAGCGTGCAGCCGAAGAATCCGCTGTCCTACTCAAGAACAATGGCATACTTCCTCTCTCGAAAACAACGCAAACAACGAAAACTACCCCAACAACTATCTTGGTCTGCGGTCCTCTTTGCAATAACCAACACGACCAGAACGGCACATGGTGTTTCGACAAAGTCGACAGCATGACTATCACACCTCTTATGGCATTCCGAGAGTTGGCGCAACAAGATAAGATACGTCTCATTGAGCAGACCGGTCAACACTGGTCGCGTGAGGTGAGTCAGGACAATATTCGTCAACTCGCAGCCCAAGCGAAACAAGCCGATGTCGTCCTCTATTTCGGAGGCGAGGAGAGTATCCTCTCCGGCGAAGCCCGCTGCCGTGCGCATCTCGACCTACCGGGTGACCAGTCGGAGCAACTCCGTGCCCTCAAAGCCACCGGTAAACCGGTCGTACTCATCGTCATGGCAGGGCGACCTCTCTGCATCGGTAGCGACATCGACGCCACAGACGCCACCATCTATTCCTTCCACTTAGGCACGATGGCAGGTCCTGCTCTCGCCAACATCATCATGGGCAATGTCGCTCCTTCAGGACGACTCCCGATGACCTTCCCGCAGTCCGAAGGGCAGATACCTATCTACTACAACTGCCGTAACACGGGTCGTCCCACCGACCATCCGGTCCTCATCAACCAGATACCCGTAGGCGCACCGCAGTTCTCCCTCGGCGAGTCCAGTTACTGGCTCGAGTATGGCATCGACCCGCTCTATCCTTTCGGCTATGGACTCACCTACACGACCTTCGAGTACAGCCCTGTAACCCTCTCCGACACCGTCATCACCCTTGGCGACAAGCATATCATCTCCGTCAGTTGCACCATCCGTAACACGGGCGACCGTGAGGCGGTGGCGGTACCACAACTGTATATCCGTGATATGGTGGGCAGTCTTACCCGACCGCTCCGTGAACTCAAAGGCTTCCAACGCCTCACAATACCCGCAGGCGAGAGCCGACAAGTCGCCTTCCTCATCCACGAGGACGACCTCGCTTACTGGCACCTCGCCGAAGGCGTAACACTCGGTGCAGACGGCAAGTACGTCTTCTCTCCGGAACCAGGCGATTTCCAAGTCTGGATAGCACCTAACGCAGCCGAAGGGCAACCGGCTATGTTTGTATTGAAAACTAACTAATTAACAATAATGTATAACAATTAAATTCTTAGTAACATGAATCAGAAAGTACTCATGACAATTGCAATGGCAGCAGCATTGTTTTGCACAACGACAATGCGTGCCGATGTCTTAGATGCTTCTTGTTCGGGCGCAAGCAAAGAAGTAGACAAGGAGTTCACCGAGGGTGACCCTAACCATGCTGCTGCTACCTTGGAAAAAGGCTATGAGTGGACTGTATCTACCACTGCTGCAGGTGCTGTCAACATCAAAGTCAAGTTCCTCGATGTAAAAGAGGGTATGGAAGCACCCCGTCTATTCCTCTTTAGAACAGGCGATAAGGACGATATCGCAATGGATGCTTGGGATATCGCAACCCAAACTGCAACTCATACCCTTACCGGTAAAGTAGCAGGCGAGAACATTACTTTCCTCGTCAAAGTAGCTTATGCTAGTGGTGGCGTCATCTTTACGAAACGTATCACCTACACTGTCGGTCAAGACTGTGCGGAAGCAGCCGTAGAGACTGTATCCGAAAGCAAGGCAGCACGCTGCCAAAAGACGATCGAGAACGGACAACTCGTTATCATCCGTGATGGCGTACGCTACAACGCTCTCGGAGCAAGAATACAATAAACTAATCAACACACTAATCAATAAATTACAAACTAATTAATAAATTAATATTATGAAAAAAGTTCTTTCTTTTGTAGCTGCGGTAATGATGTCCGCAACTATGTTCGGTTCAATTCAGTATTGTCAAGAAGAGATTACTTCGAATGCAGACAATCTAAAGGCTTTGCTTTCGTTGAAGCATATATCGGACAATACGTATGCTATTGAGTTAGTTGCTTCTGGCGATTGGGCATTTGATGCAGCCTATAATGTTAACTGCGGTGTTAATCAAACTGCAGGTGCAGGTATTTACTTTGCAAATGCTAATTGGGTGTTCTCTAGTGATCAGAAAACTGCCTCGGTAGAGTTCCAAACAGCATCAACAGAATCTGTTCCCACAAGCCTATATGGTAATTATATCTGTATGTCGAAACAAGGTGGCGGATTGGTTGAATTCAATTTGGCAGCGATTACCGATATCGATTGGACGGCTTCTTGCGCAACAGGACCAGCCGATGAGGAGGCTCCAGTGATGGGTACTGCTACTTTTGCTTCTGCAACCTACACTTCTATAACATTGGATGTTACTGCTACCGATAATGTCGAAGTAAAGCGTTATCATGTAGTTAGTACAAATGTAGATAACAACATTGCCGTAAATAACGGGCAAATTACTATTACTGGATTGACAGCAGGAACTACTTATTCGTTCACTATCACCGCAAAAGATGCTGCAGGTAACGAATCGGCTAACAATGTTGTCTTGAACAATGTATCTACTTTGGCTTATCCGGCAGGTCCTGCGGCTCCTACTCATCAGCAAGCTAATGTTCTTTCGCTCTATTCCGATGCCTATACTACAGCACTTGCTCATTCCTTCCGTACCGACAACTGGGGAAGTAGCGCAGGTTCTGAGGTAGAGGTAGAAGGTAACCATTACTATGCTTATCCTATGACTAGCAATGTAGTTATTTGGGGTAACAATAATGATGGTGATGATGCTATTATCGCTGCAGAAGGTTACAACGACGGTACCAACAAAGGTCTTGATATAAGTTCGATGGAGTATTTCCACTTCGATCTATTTATTGATGCCAACTGCGTAGGCGGTGTTGTTTTGCTCAACGATGATAGACTAGGCGAAATGGGAACAGTTGAAAGTGGTAAATGGGTATCCATTGATATGCCTTTAAATGGACTAACTTCTGACAAGTTGAACAATGTACGTTGGATGAAGTTTGACGGCTTTGCTGGCGTGAAAATGGTATTTATCGACAATGTCTTTGCATGGAAAAAGGCAAGCGTTGCTCCTACGGCTATCGAAAATGCAACTATTTCAAGCGGAGTAGTCAAGACAGTAGAGAACGGACAAGTCGTTATCATTCGTGATGGCGTACGTTACAGCGTTATGGGACAACAACTATAATCGTGGTTGACCCATCTATAATGTAATTCAATGTTGATATCACCGCCTGCACCGCAGGGTGCAGGCGGACGATATCTAATTAACAATTAACAGTTAACAATTAACAATTAACAGGGTCGTTTCCATTGTACTTCGTGCAGTGAAAACGGAAAGCATCTGCAAATGTAAAAGCCGTTTCTCTATATCTTAAAGGAATTGTGTAATATACGATGCTGAGAAAGTGAACCAATTTTATCGAAGGGATATCGAAGGGATATCGAAGGGATAGGCTACCCTTACGCTACCCTTGCAATACCCGAAAAGAGCCCAAAATTGACCATTTTATACCCAATACTATTAATATATAGCGACCAAATATTAACTACCACACCTTGCCAAGCAACCCCTAAGGAAAAACCATTATATACTTTACTTTGAGTGTTACTTTGAATACCCCGAACAATCCGATACTGAATGAAAATGAAAAGACTTACATATATCCTACTGACCGCTCTGTTCGTGCAGACTGCAGCGGCTGCTGTTACTTACAACAAGACAACCCTTACCAGCGGAACGGTATCCATCCAAGTAACCTGTTCGCGTGATGCCGATTGCCACTATGTGATAACTATAGAAGGTTCCGGACTTACGGGAATAGGGGGCACATTCTGTAGCACCAGCGAGGGCAATGTCGAACTACGGACAAAGCAAGTGGTGTCGGCTGATAACACAACTATCACTTGCACACTCACTTCTACCACTGCGCCAAAACTATACACTCCGCTCTATGTGCTTACGCCAGGTGAGGTGTCGTTCTCGGATATGACAAACCAAGATATCGACTATGGCGAATGCTC
>CAYNMA010000016.1:22906-31117 GCA_964398075.1 uncultured Bacteroides sp.
GACCCCACAGAGAACCTCGCACTGAACAAACCCTGCGTGGCAGGTTATTCGGAAAACAGTACAGACCGTGCCGCTTCGTGTGCCAATGATGGTAATTTGGACAACAATCGTTGGAGTTCCAACGGCGCACCGAAAGACTACACCAAAGACTGGTGGTATGTGGACTTAGGTGCTTTCTACCACCTCAGTGAGATAGATATATTCTGGGAAGCCGCATGCTCCTCGAAGTTCGTGCTACAAGGCTGCAAGACACTGCCCGATAATGTAGAAGATGAATCGGGCTGGTTTACACTATACACCTTCAACGGTACGCCAACGACTGGAAACGCAGAGAGTAATATTAACCGCTACACGGTGGACGACAACGCCCGCTATGTGCGTATCAAATCGTCGACTAACTCATTAGATAATACCTATGGTATGAGTATCTATGAGTTCCGTGTCTATGGCACAGGATATGCTACGGAGGACGCCATAAAACCCGTAGTCGACAAGGCAGAGTTCGTCTCACGAGATGATGAAACGGGTATCGTAAAGTTGCGCCTAACGGGTAATAAGACGCTGCGCGACGGTACGGTTCAGCCGGTGTATCGTTTCCATGTGACTAACACTACGACATCGGAGGTTATGGATGTGAAGACTACGGCGGCGAATGATACCGTCACTCTCGGCTCGCTACTGCCATGTACGGATTATAGCGTGAACGTAGTAGCAATAGATAGTTGCTACAATATGTCGGACACAAAGGCACTATCCTTCACCACACCTTCAGGTAATATGGCTTATAAAGCAACGGCAACGGCTGGTTATACGGAAGGCAATAACACGGCTGACAAAGCGGTAGACGGAGACCCGACTACCCGTTGGAGCAGTTACGGCGCTACGGCAGGTAACGCATGGTGGCAGGTAGACCTTGGCGATAAAAGAGATATCAACTCCGTACACATACTATTCCAAAACAACTGGGTAGAGGGTTTCTGGATAGAGTCGTCTATCGATGGCAATAGTTGGTCTGCCTTGCTGCACGCTACCACGCCGCCTGCGAAAGATGTGATGAATGTATATGAAACAAACTCCATTGGACGGTATGTTCGTATCCGACCTGTAGATGGTGATGGAACACGACATAACTGGTCGGTGTATGAGTTCGAGGTAACAGGCAACTGTACCTACGATGATAAGCCACGCATGCTGTTTGCAGAGATTGAGACATTGGGTACTACTACGGCTGATATACGCGTCAGTGCTGTAGACGCAGAGACACCTTTTGCAAATATTACCTACTACTGCATCCTTACGGAAGGTTCAAACGTATATAAGTTTGACATCACCGCAACAGATGGAGTGATACATTTGGAGAATATGCCCGCGGGATACCCGCATACGCTGCAGGTATGGGCAAAGGACGCTGACGGCAATATGTCGGACAACTCGTCAACCCTTACCTTTACTACATTGGGAAACCTGACCAACCTCTACCTATCCGGTAGCATGAACGGTTGGAATCCGGCAGATGCCAACTACCAGTTCCGTAGTACCAAGGTGAGTGGTATATACTCATTGACACACCTCTTTACCGCAAAGGGGAGTTATGTCTATAAACTGACCACGGGTTCGTTTAATGATGGTTGTACCACGAAAGACGACCACTATATCAATATCGCTAAGGACTCCACTTATGTCACTTTCTATGCGCGTAGTGTCACGAACTTTGCCTCCAGCGCAGATAGTCTCTATCTGATAGGAGAGGCAGTATCGACAGGATGGACCACTCCAACTTGTGCACAGTACTGCGAGTGGAACGGCACACAAGCCTCTTGGGTAGGCGATGTGAACTCGTCGGGTGAGTATATGATTATCAAGATGTACAACAAAGGACTATATGTCTATTGGGACGACATCACTTCCACTAACCAAGCGAATCCGTCTATCTCCTCGCGGGGTATCTTTACCTTCGACTTGCCGACACTCTCATGGACATGGACGGGACTGGATGCGAGTGCATGTACCTACAATGGTGCATCGGGCGATGGGCAGACAGGTAACGGTAGTGCCACCTTCACGACGGGTTATACCTTGAATCTCTCACTCAACGGCACGAAAGATACTATCTATGTGACAGCCGAGTTCTTGGATACGGATAAGACGGCAACAGTAGCCTACTTGCAGAACTATCCTCAACTCAATGAGGCGTTGGAGATTAACGAGTTCGGACTTACACACATCGGTACGACACAAGTATTCGAAGGGAAAGTGCCTATAGAGAAATTGACAAACCGTGCCGATGGTATCATGCGCTTTGGTATTAAGTTCGCCTTCGACGGAGGATTGCGTGTCACAACGCCTGAGTATTATTACCTTGACGGTAACGGATGCGCAGAGCGTAAGTTCGTTATCTATCACCATGGGCAGACGCCAAGTGGCGAGACCGATGCCATAGAGCAGTATGCAGGTGGGCGTATCCTACAACCAATCCATTACAAGCGTCGTCTCACCCCTGGCGTATGGGAGACGCTCTGTCTGCCATTCACGGTAGACTCCATCACGGTATATGACCCAGACGATGATAAAGACTATAAGTTGTATGCGCAATACAATAACAATGGCACCACGGTAGAGGGTAGTTTCTGGTTGCGTGTGTTTACCGAGCAAGAGGTATCGGCTGCCGACTTCCAAGCCAACTGGCACGATATCAGTGCAACCACTATGACGGAGGCATTGCCTAAGAAAGGCGTACCCTATATCATCCGTGTGCCGGACGGTTCGTATTACACCGACAAGTATTTGGTATTCCATGGCACAGGCTACCAGACCATTGACGCTACCTATTCCACAACGGTTTCGACACCTAAGGATGCGGATAAGTTCTCCTACTCGGGCAATAACACAATGAAGTCGTGGACATTGCGTTCGGCTTATGTATTGGATGATGTAGGCGAGTATTTCGTATCGGGAAGCACAGTGACACTCTATCCGTTTGAGTGCGCTGTCAATGCGGAGTTGTCGACAACGCAACGCATGCCCCGATTGCGACTGAATAAGCAGAGTGAGACAGCTACTGGCGAACAGACAGTGCCGACTACAAAGATAGAAGCAGGAATAGTATATACCATTAGTGGTATGAATATGGGTGCTTTCCGCAGTCAGGAAGAGAAGGATGCGCTACTCAACCGATTGGCTGTGGGACTATATATCGTCCGTGGAGAGAGTTCTTCCTATAAGGTGTTTGTATACAGATGATGGAGGACACGGACATGAAGAACACGAATAAAATACTGCATCAATTGTCTTTACTAAGAATGAAAATTCTGTTGTGTGTTGTCGCCCTTATGCTGAGCAGTACAGCATGGGCGGAGTCTGGTGCATGGCGGTCGACTTCACCTTTGTTAGACGGGGTGGATGAGACGCATGCACTATACTCAACACCCCTCTCATCGGTGGGTCAGACAAGCCCCTATTATGTGCCAGCGGCGAGTGGAGACTTGCAGCCTTTTGGCGTATCGACCACGGTTCGTCATGCTCCGCCATCGACAGGTGGGGGTGACCCAGAGAACCCGAAGATCTTATTGCCTCTTGGCGATTGGGATTGGGTATGCTGGATGATGGTCGTCTTGATTGCACTGCATGCGAAAAGACGACGGACCGCTGCGCTACGGACACAAGACCGCTGCGCTAAAGGACCGCTGCGCTAAAGGATGACGGAGCGCACTGCGTGCTAAAGGATAGGGGTTATTTCTTGAGTATGATTTGTTTGAAGGCTTCTGAGACTTTGCTTACGGGGATTATCTCTATCTTGTAGGCAGAGGGTTGGATGCGTTGCCCTTCGGGTATGATGATCTTTTTGAAGCCCAGTTTTTGTGCTTCGGAGATGCGTTGCTCGATGCGGTTAACGGGTCGTATCTCGCCTGCTAAGCCTACCTCTCCTGTGAAGCAGACATCAGGCTGAATAGCAATATCCATATTGCTGGAGAGAACGGCAGCGAGTACAGCGAGGTCGATAGCGGGGTCGTTGACGCGCAGTCCGCCTGCGATATTGAGGAAGACATCTTTCTGTGGGAGTCGGAAACCGACACGCTTCTCGAGTACAGCGAGTAGCATATTGAGTCGACGGAGGTCGAAACCCGTACTGCTTCGTTGGGGTGTACCATAGGCAGCCGATGAGACGAGGGCTTGTACCTCGATAAGGAAGGGTCGTATCCCCTCGACGGCTGAGGCTATAGCGATACCGGAAAGACCATCGTGGTTGTTGGATAGCAGTAACTCACTGGGATTGGTCACTTCGCGCAGTCCATCTTGTCGCATCTCGAAGATACCCAGTTCGCTTGTGCTACCGAATCGGTTCTTTTGCGCCCGGAGGATACGATACATATAGTGCTGGTCGCCTTCGAATTGCAGGACGGTGTCAACGATATGCTCGAGCACTTTTGGTCCGGCAAGAGAGCCTTCCTTATTGATATGTCCCACGATGATGAAGGGTATGTTTTGCTCTTTGGCGAACTTAAGTATGCGTGAGGCACACTCTCGTACTTGTCCGATGCTGCCATAAGTACTCTCGAGGGAGTCGGTGCCGATGGTTTGTATAGAGTCGACGACAACGACTTCGGGTTGCAGTTGTTTGATGTTATCCAGGATACGCTCGAGTGATGTCTCGCTTACAATATAGAGGTTCTCGGGTTCGCCACTGAGTCGGCTTGCCCTTAGTTTGATTTGTCGAATGCTTTCCTCACCAGAGGCGTAGAATGTCTTAGCGTTGCCCATCTGCATGAGTACTTGTAGTGCGAGGGTGGACTTGCCTATACCAGGTTCACCGCCAAGCAGCACGAGGCTACCTGGAACGAGTCCGCCACCGAGTACTCGGTTGAGTTCAGCGTTATGCAGGTCGATACGCATGTCCTCGGAAGACTCTACCTCTTGCAGTCGTTGGGGCTCAGTAGAGAGTCCGACACCACGGATATGGGTAGAGGAAGAGGATGTCTTTTCGGTTACTTCCTCTACATAACTGCCCCAAGCACCGCATTGGGGGCATTTGCCTAAGGGTTTGGGAGCGGTAGCGCCACATTCTTGGCACACATATTTAGTCTGCAGTTTCATAGTTCGAAAGTCTGATACTCGTTAGCGGCGAGGGTATTGGGGAATACGGCTTGTGCTTCCTCGAGTAGTGGGGTAGGGTCGTTATAGCGTGCCGAATAGTGCCCGATGATAAGCCGTTTGACCTCAGCCAATTTGGCGATGGTAGCGGCTTGTTGGGCAGTAGAGTGCATGGTGTCTTTTGCTCGTTCGATCATGTTACTGAGATAGGTCGCTTCGTGGAATAGACAATCAACGCCACGAATGATAGGGACTATCCTCTCAGAGTAAGCCGTGTCGGAACAGTAGGCATAGCGGAAAGGGGGTGTTGGCGGTAGGGTAAGACTGTCGTTGGATAACACTGTACCGTCGGCAGTAGTGAAGTTGGCTCCGTCTTTGATGGCGGGTATGGCAGCGAGGGGTATCTGGTATTGCTCTATCATCTCACGGCGTATATGCCGTTGGCGTGGGTTATCCTCGAAGAGGAATCCGCAGCACGGCACTTTATGCTTGAGGGGAATGGTTGAGACGGTGAGTGAGCGGTCGGTGTATATGACTTGGTGTCGGCGGGGGTTGATAGGGTGAATGAGAACGCTGTATGGTAGTTCGTTGCAGAAATAGTCGAGCCAAGGTCGTAGAAGGGTCTCGAGATGTGGTTGTGCATAGATGTGTAGGTCGCGTGTACGATCCATCATGCCGAAGGACGAGATGAGTCCTATGAGTCCGAAGCAATGGTCACCGTGTAGGTGTGAGATGAAGATGTTATCGAGGTGTGCGAAGTGTGCAGTGCATCGCCGTAGGGCAATCTGTACGCCTTCGCCACAGTCGATAAGGAACTGCTTCTGCCCATAGTCGAGCAACTGTCCGCTTGGGGCATGTGTTCGATTGGGCATAGCCGATCCGCAACCTAAGATTGTGAGCGTTCGTTCACTCATTTGTTGTGTTGTCGGATATAGAGTCGGGTAATGACATTCTTTGTGTCCTGCGGGAAAGCGCTGGTCATGAGCCATCCGTAGTAACCTGAGTCGCGCATAATAACCTCTCGCACGGATTGCCCTTTGTACTTGCCGAAGTTGAATACCTCTTCGCCTTTATCATTGAATACGATCTTGCCCGCATAGTCTGCGGACTTCTGTTGGGTGGTGTATTGCTCGAGTTCCTCGACGGTGTCGGGTAGGTTAGGGTATTTCTCGAGTTGGGCAAGTAGCACTTCGGCGGTGGCCATGGTATCGGCATTGGCAGAGTGCGCACCTTCGAGGTCTTTGTGGCAATAGAATCGATACGCTGCTGTGAGGTTGCGTGGTTCGTTCTTTTGGAAGATGACGAAGGCATCGATACGGTGGTGCTTGCGCAGGTCGAAGTCGGTTATCTCAGCGCGAAGCAACTCTTCGGCGAGCATAGGCACATCGAAATGGTTGCTGTTATATCCGGCTAAGTCACTGTCTTTTAAGACCTCAACGACTTCACGGGCGACCTGTCGGAAGGTAGGGCAGTCGCGTACATCGTCGTCGGTGATACCATGTACGGCGGTGCTTGCGGCAGGTATAGGCATCTCGGGATTGATACGATAGGTCTTGCTTTCGCTGCTTCCGTTGGGGAAGAGTTTGTAGTAAGAGAGTTCGACGATGCGGTCGTTGACGAGGTCAAGTCCTGTCGTTTCGAGGTCGAAGAAGACGAGTGGTCTTGTGAGTTTGAGTCTCATTATCAGTCGTTATTGATAAGCATCGGCATGAGAAGTATCATGAGGTCTTCGCCTTCCTCGTTCGGCATAGGTAGGATGAGGCCAGGGCGGCTACCGTCAGCGAATTCGATAGCGACATCGTTAGATCCGATATACTCGAGTATCTCCTTTAGAGAAGGTGCTTTGAAGCCAACCTTGAGCGGTGTTCCGCTGTAACTACAAGCAAGGTCTTCCTCGGCAGCGGTTGAGAAGTCGATGTCTTGTGAGGAGATATGCAGTCTGTCGTCGGCAATGTCGAGTCGGATGAGTCCTGTACCTTGGTTAGAGAAGAGGGACACACGCTTTACGGCATTGAGAAGGGAAAGGCGGTCGACGATAAGTTTATTGGTATTGTTCTGCGGTATGACGGCATTGTAGTTGGGGAAGTGGCCTTCGATGAGCCGGCATACGAGGGTTGTCTCTCCAAAGGTGAAGCGTATGTTCTTTTGGCTGATAGTGATGTCGATGTCTCCTTCTTCTTTTGCTAAGAGGTTACGCAGGAGAAGTGCAGGTTTCTTTGGGAAGATGAAGTTGCACGGAGCGTCGACATGGAGATTGTCGTTGATGTACCGCACGAGTCGGTTGGCATCGGTTGCAACGATAGTGGATTTCTCAGGTGTGAGGTCGAAGAAGATACCGTTCATGACGGGTCGTAGTTCGTCGTCGCCCGTGCAGAAGACCGTTTTTGTTATGGCGTTCATCAGGACATTGGCAGGGACAGAGAGGTGCTGTGCATCGTCAGGGTCGGTAGGCAGCTCGGGGTAGTCGTTTCCATTGACGCCGACGAGGCTGTAGTTACCATTGTCGCTGGTGAGGTTGAGTTGGCAGTTTTTGTCGTTGATATCGAAGTTGAGGGTGCTATCGGGTAGCTCTTTGAGTGTATCGAGGAGGAGTCGTGAACCGAGTCCTACTTTGCCGTTACCCTCACCGTTTTCGACTTCGATAGCGGTGCGGAGGGTTGTTTCACTGTCGGAGGCAGTGAGTGTAAGGTGGTTGCCATCGAGTTCGAAAAGGATTGACTCTAAGATAGTTAGGCTACTCTTAGCAGGAGCCACGCGAGTGAGTGCTTGCAAGGATGCGAGCAGTGTGTTGCTTGAAACTGAGAATTTCATATTTGCGCAATTATAAGGTTTATATTCCGTTGTGTTGAGGTACTTTGCCTCAGTGCGCAAATTTACGACAATTATTTGGATGCGCAAAGGAAAGGGGAGATTTTTTTTGGTTGAGAGGTTTTGTTGGTTTAGGAGTTTAGTAGTTTAGGGGTTCTTGGTGGTTTAGGAGTGTAGGAGTTTAGGGGTTCTTGGTGGTTTAGGAGTGTAGGAGTTGAGGGGTTTAGGAGAAGTTGAATGGGTTTATTTTTGGGTTTAGGAGTTTATTTTTGGGGGTTTGGTTGGTTTAGGAGTGTAGTAGTTTAGGGGTTCTTG
>CAYNMA010000017.1:0-22551 GCA_964398075.1 uncultured Bacteroides sp.
ATACATCCATACATCATACACTGTCCAAAGCACAGTCTATAGTGTGAGTTAACAATTTATGCACTCTCTCCTTCTTAGGGGGAAAGCAAGAGGTTGCATTAGATACAGCAATACAGGTCTTTCGCAATCTAAACAGACTTGCTACTAAACCTGTATTGATATACGGCATATCCAAAACATCTCTACATCTGGCGCAGTTGTATCCAACGCATAAAGAAGGGGTCCTCTATCTCGTAGGCAGTAGTGCGAATGAGATAGCCTTGTTGCATGAGTTTTTTGATGGAACTATACAGTGTACTTGTAGGCAGTTGGCGGTTCTCGAGAGGGCTCTCGTGACGGCAAAGGCTTTGGAATACTCGTTTATCGGTACGGTTAAAGGTCAACCAGAGGCGTTCGTAATCAAGGTCGTGCGTGGTTACGAGTTGCTCAATGGCAGTATCTACCACGTTTTGCGTTCCCTCTTGATATACCAGAATATCCCACACTTGCGAAGCTAATTGCTGAGTGTAGTAAGGATGACACTGCGTCGTATTGAGGATACTCTCTGCAATAGATGAGGTTTGTTCTCCTGCTACGGATTGCAGACGGTTCTGCAGGTAAGCATAGAAGTCCTCGTAAGGGATCTTGGCTAATGTCATCAGTTTGCCGAAGTGATAAAACGGCGACTTCTTACGCTCGAATATCTCGGTCATCATCGATTCCTGACTACCTAGGAAGATATAGTTGATATGTTGCTGTTCCTGCAAGATAGCCCTGAGGCACTTGTCGATGCCTTTAGTCAACCCCATGATCTCTTGAAACTCGTCGAATATGACGATTAGTTTGTCTTTCTCTGTGCTGATAGATTCGAGCAACATCAGCGCATCTTCCAGCGCCACCGTCTCATCGACCATAGGTTGAAAAGCAACATCTATGCCTTGCGTCATGGGATTAGCGGAGATAGTCGGCACTACACGGAAATGCTGCATTTGATGTTTCAGTCGTTCCCAGGGGTGCAGTTTGAACACCTCTTTGAGAATAGATGCGGCGAAGTCGGAGACACTCACTACCTTCTGCAAGTTGAGGAATATGTATGGTCGTCCTATCTGTTTGACGGCTTTGTGCACCAGGCTGGACTTGCCGAAACGACGAGGACTGATGAGTATCAGGTGGTTCTCACTATCCATTGTTTGGCATATTGCAGCCAACTCATTGGTACGGTCGGTGAAATACTCGTTCTCGACGATAGTACCGAATTTGAAAGGATTCTTCATGTTACGATATTTTTCGTTGCGAAAATTTTCGCAATGGATTTCGACCGCAAAGGTAGTGCTTTTGTTTGGTATGTGCAAATGATGATTATGGATGATGTTTGGTCGCACTTTGTGCGAATGTTTGGATGTATGAAGTATGGAGGTATATTAGTGGGCGAAAGTTGACAAAAAACATCAACTTTCGCCCAGTAATAATTAGGGGCACATTCTTACAATGACGACCTTTACGAGGTAATCAAGTAAATGCACACTAGAACTACCATAATGATACATTGAGTTATAATGCTAGATAGTAGTTTCTTTTTGCAGAATTTATCCATAACCGATCAATAAGCCTTTTTAATTCGCTTAAAAAGTCGGACTATTTCACCAATCCAAAGTACAAACGAAGTGCTAGCAATTATGAGAAGCCAATCTACCCATTTTAGTCCACCTTCTGCTACATTAAACATCTCTTGTAAGCCCGGTAACTCTGTCATAGCAATTTGACCAAATAGTATCACCATTGAGATAATGATAAACCACTTTGTGTCTCTCCACGATAACCCCTTGAATGCAGAATCTGTAGTCATAAATGCCTTAGCATTGAACATATTCCAAAATTGAAGCATTACAAAGATAGTAAAGAACAGTCCTAATTCATAAGCTGACAAACCATTATATACTCCCCAAGTGATATTTCCGGTGAACACATCTAATAGAGATGTTACATCTGTATGTTGGAACAATATGAGAATACCCAGTAGAATAGCCGTGAATATTCCTCCGACTCCGAGTATTGAGCCACCCATTCCCTTAAGGATATGTTCATTTACCGAACGAGGCTGCTCTTTCATTACAGATTTAGTAGGAGGTAAGGATGCCAATGCGAGTGCGGCAAAGGTATCCATAATCAAATTTACCCATAACATTTGCGTAACTGTTAATGGAGATTCTGTACCAATAAATGCCCCAATAGCAACTATCAAACAAGCCGCCACATTGACAGTCATTTGGAACAAAATGAAACGTTTGATATTCTTATATAACGAACGTCCCCACATAACGGCATTGGCGATAGTACTAAACGAGTTATCTATGATTGTCATATCGCTAGCCTCTTTAGCAACTGCAGTACCATCACCCATAGACAAGCCTACATTAGCGGCATTAAGCGCAGGAGCATCATTTGTACCATCACCTGTAACCGCAACAACCATATCCATTTCTTTCAAAAGACGTACTGCACGTTCTTTGTCATTAGGACGAGCACGAGAGATAATTTTAACTTTCAATAATCGATTTTTAAGAGCCTCATCCGATAGCCCTTCCATATCTTTGCCAATGAGAATATTCTCATCTGTATCAGTATCCAACCAAAGACCCAATTGACGACCAATTTCTTTTGCGGTACCAGGGGCATCACCTGTTACAATCTTTACTTGAATTCCTGCCTTCAAGCATTCTTCAATTGCTGCTGGTACATCGGTACGGACAGGATCATCTATACCAACAACACCCATCAACATAAGATTTTTGATATTGAGTTTTCCATCAGTAAAGATGTCTTCTGTTTCTCCAATCTCTTTATATGCAAATCCCAATGTACGATATGCGTGTTTTTGGTAATCTAATAGAGTCCCATTGAAATGCTGCAATTCGTCGGAAGAAATTTTGCACAGATTCAACAGAATATCAGGTGCGCCCTTCACATATACGACTCGTTTACCTGTTACATCAGATTTCACGATGGTAGCCATATATTTATTTTCCGTCGTAAACTGTAGACGATCTATCACAGACACAGACTCTCTGATGTCTAGGTAGTTAATGTTTTGAGAATGCAACCATAAAAGGAGGGCTCCTTCTGTAGGATTACCGATTGCTTTTATATCTTGAGGATTAGAAAAGTCAAGATTAGCAGTAGTGTTAATTGCAATACATTCGTTGACGAGAGATGATAGATTTTCTTGCCCGTCTTTTACATTGACAAAATCAGATGCTACAACCTTCATTTTGTTTTGGGTTAATGTGCCCGTCTTATCTGAACATATTACAGAGACAGCACCCATGGTCTCACAAGCATGCATTGTACGAGGCAATGTATTCTGCTTCATAAGTCGTTTCATACTGAAAGCAAGACTCAATGTTACAGCCATAGGCAATCCTTCTGGCACAGCGACGACTACCAATGTTACAGCAATCATGAAGGAGTTCAATAGATAACTTACAAAGTTAATCCAATCCTCAGATGTCTCGAAATGCATATCGCCTTGATACCAATAGACAATCAAGCGCCCTACAATGATAAGACCTGCAATAGCGTAACTAACTTTTGTTATTATATCAGCCAATTGATCTAGTTTCTCGCTTAATGGAGTTGCTTCTCCATCCTTTACTTGTGCAGCTTCAAACACTTTTCCCGAAGCAGTTGCATCACCAACAGCAAACACACGAGCCACACAGTCTCCGTCTGTGATGATACATCCTTTCATGATATGATTGGATGGATAAGTAGCATTCGGATTGAAATCTTTTTCGTTAGTTGTTTTCTCACATATTGGTTCACCGGTTAACGAGGATTCATTGACCATAAGATTCATACATTCGAGTAATTCTGCATCTGCAGGTACTTCTTCTCCTGCATTCAGCAAAATGATATCCCCTACTACAATATCCTTACGAGAAACTTGACATACATTGTTATTACGAATCACCTTTACCAATGTATCATCATTCACCTCATTTAGGCTTTTGAATGTTTTCTCATTTTGCGACTCCAAGATATGTGCAACAGCCGTTGCCAACAAAACTGCAGCAGCAATACCTATCGGTTCAAGGTAAGGCTCCCATCCTGATGTAGAACCATACACACCATTGTAGAACGCAATAGCGCCTGATAATAGCAATGCGAAAAGAAGTATGGTAAATAGTGGATCCATATCAAACTTCTTTTCATCCTCATCATAATCACCACCTAAGTACGCAACTATATAAGTAAGGATAAAAAGAACTGCAGCAAGTACAGGTGCTATCCAAAGACCATCATGCACATATAAACCACTTAATGGCAGTACTATTGCTGCAATCGTTGTAAGGATTAAAATACACAAATCTACTTTGATAAGCCAAAAATGCATGCAATTCTTGATCTTATCCCAAATAGATTCTTCTGCAGGCGGTGTTAAAATGTTAACGCCATGTTTTTTGCGGCTCTCCAGAACCTCTTGGTCGGTTAAGCCTACGTAATGCTGTTTAGCCATTTTGTTTAATAAATTTTGTTTGATGAATAAAATGTTATTACTTAGTTTTTTAGTTTCGATTGCATATTAACTCCTTGTTTGAGATATACTACTAATAATCCAACAGCCACGAATGAAAGAAATATTGATACTATTAGCCCTATGAATGAGGCACCACAAAAAGTATCATAGAGTCCATGTAAGAGTGCGGGAATAGCCAATGCTAATAATCTTAGAGAAAACCTATATCTCGGATATAATGCAGCAAAAGATATGAAATATCCTGCTATACCGCACCAAACTGCATGTAAGAAAGGCAGACTTGTTAATCGTGCTATGTTTAACATAAAGCTCTCGTTATAGGCAAGTGTAGCATTGACCGTCATCTGATATTGCACTCCTTCGTACACTCCAAAAGCGATACCCGACATCAATCCATAGAATACCATTGTTTGTGGAACTAATGGAGTTTTTGTTATTCTCTCAACAATATACAAAGGAACTGATTTAGCGAATTCCTCTGTTACTCCAACTGCAAATACAAAAAAGAACAGCCTAAAGAATATATTTTCTGAGTCTAACCAATAAAAAGGGTTCAGTTGGTTAATTCCTAATCCAAAAATCAAGAATATAACTATTTGTGTTGTAAAGAATAGAATAATCGTGGTCTTAAGTTTTACTTGAGGAGTCTTAAACATATAGTAAAAGAATAATCCCCAAACAGATGCGAAATATAGCGATATAACATAAAACATTAGCCACCCAAAGCTACTTAAAACAGTACCCAATATCAATGGGAGAAGACCTACTAAGGCTAACATCAAAAGACGTTTATCAGATGTATATGTCCTTCGTTCAAAAGCATCTCTTGGAAGTATTAATGTCGAGCCGATTCCCTTAAGTTGTTTGAATAAATTATCTGAGCGTTGGACATGGGGCTTAAGGTGAGCATTTTTCAATACTTCACGAACAGTATAAGTCTTTGATATTCCTTCATATACCGCTTCATCGCATAGCAATATTTGTCCCATATTTACATAAGACAAAATTGTCTGCTCATCATAAGGACCAAACTGTTGATTGTTTCGGATTACGTATATCATCATGTTAGAACAACGGCATCAAGTTGTGATTTTCTTAAAACTATCGCTGTCTCAATTATTTACAAGTTGGACTACCACTAATCTTCCTCCTTGAGATTTATCAAGGAGTATTTGACGACCATCTGTCAATGCCACATAGCTACCAATTGGAATATCTTTATTATCTGTCACATCATGCATATCCGGCAGGCGACGATTGATAAGTATCCATTGACCATTATGAAAATGGAAATCTCCAACGGGTTTCTTATCTTCATCTTTTGTCTTTTCATTGGCAGATACTAGGTTATTAGAATGCCAACGATAGAGTGTTTGCTTGTCATATATCATCAAACGGTAGTTTTCTGAGATAAACTTACCCTTAGATGGCGCATAATAGAAGTTGAGAATTGGCAGTTGCCCCTTATACTCCGTTCCACAGAATGGACATCTTGGTTTCGTGGAGTTGTCAAACACATACCAATGTGATTGACATTTTGGATTTTGGCATGGTTGAACAAGGTCGCAAGTTTTCACTAATGCCTCTTCCCATTGCAATGCTGTAGGACGTCTTGATGGGTCATGAAGCCCATCTATAAAAGCTTTATTAAATAAGTCTTTTAGATAAGGCCCACATATACTATATGGCATCTTAGCAGGGTCTCCTTGCGGTAATTGCGATTTATCCAACTGATTCGGTTTTACGCGGTTTGTTTTATCGGTTGGGTGTTCTATAAATAAAGCATTAGTGCCATAGCGCATATCATCATCTTTTTGTGGATCATCCAAGTCCCATATCTTACCGCCATCTAACGGGTGACGACTTAGAAGGAATGTGTAAATGAGAACAGCCAATGCATATCTATCAGTTTCTATTTTGGGTAGATTTTTTTGTGGATCATCTACCTTTAATGTTTTAGTAGAAAGGACTTCTGGGGCGATGAATCCTGGAGTACCAACCACCTCTGGGGGGAATTTATGTGGGACGACTAACCCATCGCAGTCAATGATACAAGCACTTCCACTAAGAGGATCTACTAATACATTGTTATATGACAAGTCGGAGTGTGCCAATCCTGCAGCATGCAATCGACGTACTGCGCGCGCTATCTTTAAGCACATGTGCAAACGGTCTAAAAATGTTCCTTTTTGATTGTCCGGTACAAATTTATTGATAAGTTTAGCGGAAGAAAACCATTTACCATTTTTTTCTTGTCCATTCTTTATATATGGCCATGTTGTGTCTACATTGCTAAAGAAGAACTTCTTGTCATAAAAAGGAATAACAATGCCAGTAAGTCCCTTCCATTCAACAATCTTAGTAGGCCATGCAAAGAACTGTTTCCAATAATCACCTATCGCATCCTGTGTGAATATTCTCGTTCTATGCACATTCACTATATCATTGATACGTGCTTTATCATTTGCACTGATAGGCTTGCGATAGAATGCCACGACATACGTCTTATCTGTCGAAAAATACACATCTTTGACGCCACCTTGTGCTTTTATCTCATCATAGAATTGAACAAGGCTGCCATCCGTGGCTGTCAACTTTACAATATTTGCCATAATTATTCAGTTTTTTGTTCTACATCGTCTGTTACATTGATAGAGCCTTCTGTAGATATTAGTTCATTCTTGTCATTTTCAGTCTCTATTGTTGGTTCTGCCGATGAAGTGCAAGTAGTCTCAGCGCTATTGTTGCTTGACTCGTTACCTTTTTCAAGAGTTTCGCCTTCATAAAGAATCGCAATAGTACGGTCATCATGATTACCCGGAGACCAGAAGTCTAACCAATCAAGTAATTGATTTTTGGATTCTTCATTATCATCGGTGAGTTCAACTCCATTGTTTTTAAGGTCTTCCCATAGAGCCTCCCATTTATCAGGATTATTGAGATTTGCATCTGTTTCGAATTTAGGATCACTAACGCCATCGCTCATCATGAACAATGCCGTAAAATCATCCACTAGATAGAAACGGAGTCGTTGATAGAAAGCTGTACTATCAGAGAAGATATCTTGCATTGTCAAGAACCGTGTTTGCCCTGCGTATTCGCCTTCATCTGGAGTTCCTAATAACTTGGCAGTATGTGTTTTTCGATCAAATAAACAGATTGCGCCATCTCCTACCCAGAAGGATGCTATAAACCAACCATATTCAAATTTCTTACTGATAGTTAGAAGCAATGTAGTAGCATATTGCTTAGAAGCAATGTTTTGCTGAGCAGCCTCAGCATTAATTGCCTTATGAGCCTTAAACGCAGCACCACCCACTATTTTATAGATGTAATCACCTACAACCTTACGAGCATTTCCCTCTGTTTCTTCTGTGTGTAAATGGTAATTATTGATTGCATCTTCGAAATCCTTACTTTCACGTAGAAGTTGTAGTGTGCAAAAATCAACTGATTCTTTACAAGCTATGCGAGAACCTTCGCGAGAATATTTTGCAGAACCTGCACCATCTGCCACTGCCATTATATACCATCCATTATCCATGTGTTGCATCAAGAAATGGTCATCACGAGGTTTCCCCTCTTGAGCGTGGCTACGTCCCCGTTTGCTAGCTGCAACGATATCTTTTTGAGGGGTGCCATCTGCCAATGATTCTACTTTTACATAAGCACATTCCGTATCTTCTTTTTGATACTTTGGATTACTCATATTTTCCCAATCAACAGGAATGTCCTTCCATAGTTTCCGAGGGTCTTGATTGATAACAAAAGGTATCTTCTTTTCAAATATAGACTTCTCCTCCGGCAAGTCAATACCAGAAATAGTATATCGAATGATGATTTCAAATGTTGATTCAGGTGTAGCACCCTCCTTTCGCAAAGAATCCAAATTGGGTATTCCATCAATACTAAAACTTTTCTTGTCTTCTGCGATTGACAATATCAACCCATGTTCTTCATTATTTATACCACTGACGGAGTTAATGATAACACTTGCATTTGGCAGAATAGAGGAATGAATTTCCGGTAATGTCACTACACAATGGTATTCTTGATTTTCTTTAGCATTAGGGATGTTTAGATTCCAAACCATTTCATTTTCAGCCACTTTTAGTTTTTCCATAAGATAGTCATAATAGAGATTCCATAATTTATCCGACAAGAAACCTAAGAAATGCTCAGCATTCTCTTCGTTATTGTTTGCTAATAATATCTGTATAATTTTTTCGATAGACATAATTACCCCCTTCCTCTTGTAATATCCATACCTTCTGGATCTCCATCACATAGTTCACCTTTAGCACCACACCATGGACACTCAGAAGTGCGATCATCCATACACATAATGTTGCCGCAATCTCCGCAAACCACAAGGCCGAATTGTGCTCCACAACAAGGACAAGTTGGAACTCCTAGCAGCGAAGTAGTATTTATTTGTTTTGTTGGTCTCCCATTACTCAATTCATTGTAAAGTTTTTCATCTATTGGATATGCTCCAACAAGTTTGAAATCAGAATTCCTCAAATTTAGCGATTCAAGTCCTTCAATTTTCGATAAATGTTTGGCATACTTAATTAAATACATCTTTTTTGTGTTTGAACACTTACCTGTAAGAACAACAAAATTCTCATCTACTATACAGGTTTCACTACCATCAACTTTTTCTAAGTTAATACCCGAAGTGGATGGCAATTTAACCTCGTCTTCGCCCATCATTGATACAGATACGCTAGTCGTTTGGATAGATGCTGTTATCCATTTGAAGAAGGCCTTAAAAGACATTTCATCAGTGTCAGAAAGCCGGAATACATTATCTGAAATCTGACCGAGCAGTTGTGTGTCTGCATTGTCACCTATAGATATAGCAATAATGTTTGCTTTGGTACGATACTTCTTATTCCAACGTGCGAATGCCGATTGTGGGTCATCCGTCGGTGTCCCATCTGTGAATAGAAATACGATAGGTTTCCAATCCCCCTTGGCTTCGGTCGTTGTCTTGACAACATTTTTCTCCATATCATCTATTAGATAGTCTAATGCTTTTCCTAGTGATGTTCCACCGCCAATGGGAAATACTGGAGGATAGAACTTATATAGTTCCGTCAAAGGTGACAATGTTGTTGCTTTACCTGCAAAGGCGATGATGGACACAACAACCGTTTCAAGAGCATACGGGTCGGTACGCAGTTCTTGCACAATTTGTCGCATACCTTGTTCTACTTGTTGAATAGGCTCTCCTACCATTGACTCTGATACGTCAACGAGGAAATAAACTGGTAATCTTCTCATGATAATCTTGTTATAAGTTTAGAGGTATTTCTGGTCTACAGTAACTAAATAGTATCGAAATTGATGTAGAATATTTAGTTGTTTTAGGTTCTGCATCATAATCATAACAATAATACATTTTTGTTCCTTTTGACTCAATATTAAAATTCAAGCCTGATGTATGTGAATCAAAACACAAGCACGTGCCACTTTTCATCATATAAGGTGTAAATAGTAAAAGCTGCTTAATTCTTGTATGTTGAATCATATTAAATAGACTACACAATTCGGATGTGGAAAACTCGGAAGTGTAGAAAAAGAGTATAGGAGCATAATCTCCCTTTGACTCTGTTGTAGCCTTGTAAGTTTGATTTTCTATATTTTTTGCAATATTCTTCAAGATACCGCTCGGCGGGACTTTTGCATTTTGCGCCCTATCACAAATTGGTAATGTAAATTCTTTATCAATTGCATTATTTGAGAGCGTTACTCGTGTATAGTCATTCTCATTAAAGAATGATATTTCATATAACTCTGTAGCACAAGGCTTATTACTCCAACATGTTAGTTTCTCAGAGATATCTTTCTTAACGAGTGGCAAAATATCATTCATCTGCACAGAGGTATCAACGTAAAAATATATAGGCAACTTACGCATAAGGCTTTTTCAGTTTCTAAATTACGACATTCACTTCTGCAGGAGGTGGTGCTAGTTCTGCCCTATCAGAAACTCCGACAGTACGCCCGCTTTGTTGTACATTGATAGTTACCCATTGGAAAAATTTCTTGAATGTGCTACTATCCATAGAATCGAGAGTAAAGACATCTTCTGTAAGAGCCTTTAATGAATCAGGCTTTGCTTTAGGACCTGCAGCACATGCCACGATATTGGTAAATGGATATTTTTGTATACGAGATATTGCCATATTATAATTCATTATATCCGATGGTTTCCCATCTGTAAGAAGAAATAGTAATGGCATCCAATCACCTTTTTGTTCTGGGGTACCCGTATTAACTTCTTTATCATAACAATCACATAACATATTGAGTGCAGACCCTGTCAATGTGGGTCCAGAGTCAGGGCAATCGATATTAGGCAATTGTAGATTCTCTAATTCCGTTAGAGGTAATAGTTGTTTTACATCTTTATCAAAAGTGATGATACTCACACACACAGTTTCCAATGCATAAGGATCTAAACGAAGTGATGCTATCATATCAGATAATCCAACCTTTACGGATTCAATCGGTTCTCCCTTCATGGAACCGCTTGTGTCTATTAATATATAAACCGGTAGTCTTCTAGCCATTTTACTCAAACAATCAAAAGATATATTATGGGGTAACAACCATACTTGGATGGTTACAATTGCCACCCAAGTATGGTCTTCCATGTTTTACAAAACGATGTTCACTTCTGCTGGTGGAGGTGGCAGCTCACTCATAGAAGTTGCTTCTGTATTTGCCTCCTCTATAGATTTGCTTGAGGTAGATATAGATGCCGATACCCACTTAAAGAATGCTTTGATAGTAGCACTATCGGCAGTGTCCAGTTGAACAACATTCTCTGTAATTTGTTTCAATGTGTTGGTATTGGCACCTTGACCCGCAGCACAAGCAACGACTATACCGCACTTGCACTTTTTGAATTCAGCAAGTCCGCGAGAGATGTCATCGGTAGGCTCTCCATCGGTCATCAAGAACACTAACGGACGCCAATCGCCTTTTACCTCTGCAGTTGTCTTTGTAATCTCCGTCTTGATTTTTTGAGACAGCAATTCCAATGCTTCACCAAGAGCCGTACATCCAGATGCATCGATATTAGGCTGTTGGAATGCTGCCAATTCTGTCAGTGGCGATACCTGTTGAGCAGATGAATTGAAGGTGATGATACTTATGAATGCTGTTTCAAGTGCGTATGGATCATTCCGTAATGTAGAAATAAGCGTCTGAACGCCATTTTTTACAGCCTCAATAGGTTCTCCATACATAGAACCACTCGTGTCGAGGAGCAGATAAACTGGTAATCTTCTCATGTGATTTTAATTTAGTTATTTTGAATAATCTTTTGCAACACGAACAATCGTGAAGGCAATGTTTCTATCTTCAAAAGCATCACCAATTGCAGCAAACTTCCAGTCTCCATTACGGCGATAGAGTTTGCCCATTACTAGAGCACGCTTTCCAAAACATTCCGTTTTTGTAGCAACATCGTATTGAGCAAATACTTGTTTAGGAGCCTTATCTGGTGTTCCTTCAAACATACGGATAGAGGCGTATGGTATACCCGAGAAATCTCCACTATACTCATCATTGTTATATATATTCAAAAAGAACACTATAGAATTGATGTTCGGACTAACTCGAGACAAGTCAACAGTGATAATCTCGTTATCCAATCCATCATCGCCATCTTGGTCTCCCGTTAGGTCATCTCCCGTATGATGTAAAGCGCCATCGGTAGAAGTTAATTTACCTTTGGGAAGTTGATTTAACCGATAAAGTGGAGACCAAATGTGGTCAATCACATTACCCTCTGCATCGAACATCATACAACTGAGGTCGAGGTCAACATCTATTACTTCTGAAGACAATCCAAAGAATGTTTTCTTGATGATTGCTCCCCAGTTACAGCCCACACAGAAGTGGGTTAATTTTGAGCCATTATCCTTTTCAAGGTTAATGCGCTGTCCTTTTTCTAATCGTATAGCCATAATTATTTAGTTTTTATCAATCTTTACTACCGGGACTGTAGTTAAATCCCCAACCATAAGTTCTGTCGCAATCACTATGTCCATTATGAAATGTATTGCCATAACTAAGCGTATTTATCAACGAGGGCTTGAAGTCCTCCTTTGTTACCATTACCCATCGCTTCGAATTTCCATTCGCCATTATGGCGATAAAGACGACCGAATTCTACTGCGGTTTCTATAGAAAAATCTTCATCTAAGTCGTATCGAGCAATTTCGGTATTGGTTACTGCATTATAAATACGGATGTATGAGTTTCGTACTTGCCCAAAATTTTGACGCCGTTTTTCTGATTCATAGATGGTGGCTGTAAAGATGATTTCTTGTATTTGCTCACTAACTTTGGTTAAGTCGACATTGAGTGTCTCATCGTCTCCGCCATCACTATTTCCACCAGTGAGGTCGTCTCCTGTTGATTCTACAGAACCATCAGGCGATTTTTGATTGTTGTAAAAAACGAAATAATTATCCGAAGGAAGTTTTCCATTCTTTCCTAACATAAATGCAGAAGCATCTAAGTCGAAATCATAACCGGTTCCTTCATTTGGGTCCCAACCGAGACCTACTCCTACCAGCGTCAGCCCTTTCTCCATACTGATTCGCTGTCCTTTTTGTAAGTTAATCATAGAGCATTAATTTAATTAGAAATTTTATTTGTCATCACTTTCGAATTGTGATTTTGATATGCGGGTGCCAGAGGATTGTGGGTATTGGCTTTCTTGTATCCAATAGGTTAGTTCGAGGACAGAATAGCCGGTAGAGTTATTCTGTACATAGAATGCATCGTCTTTGGAGTATATGGTATCAAAACGATTCCGTTCGGCTTTTACCTTGGTGTAGTAATAGCCCTGTTGTTGGATATAACAAGTACAAGATTGTTTAGGACCTATATACAAGGTAGTGTATAGACCTCCGGAGTTCTTCATTACCTTGACGGTTAGTTCACGTTCAGACTTGTTGTTGATTGTCAATCTTGCACTCTCTGCAAAGGCGGGGATAGCAAGGATAAGGAGCGCCAATACCAGCCAATAGCGGGTACATGACGTTGATGTTTGATTCGTTTTCATGGGCAATATGTTTATTGTTCTACATTTCACATATATACATAAAAAAGGCGTGGAGTTCGTTCTTTTGCCGCTCCACACCTTGAGGTTTCTAGCATGACCTTTCTCAGATAGAGTGGCAACGCGAAACCCACGCCGATATGATATATCAGTGTGCTAATCAGATGTGCTGGAGTGGCTTACATACAAGAAACTTGAACAACTTTGTCGGATGGCAGAAGTTAAATTCTCATTCTCTTGCAGTACATACTATGCGCTCATATTAGGAGTTAATGGCTCTATCAACTGTGAAGTTGAAGAGGTCAATGTCTCCTTAAGTGCAGCATACTCTTATGCACGATTAGCAGGATATCATATCCCGCGGGCGTCTTGTTGCAATGCTCGTCTGAGAATAGAAATTTTGCTAGAATTTCAAGGTTAGAGCACAGCGCAATAACGCCTTTTATGTCTGCGACACCCACCCTTGGCTTGGATTGAGATTGAAGCAATATTTTTCACCTATTAGAATAGGATAGTATTGAATATCTCAATACGATATGCCCATTGTGGGTTTCGCGCTGCAAAGTTAGTAAACTTAATCAAGTAAAACAAGGATTATTCATTATTTTATGACAACTGCATTGAAAAATTACGAATAGATGTATGTGGGAGATTGTTGTTAATTAGACATAAAACATTGATTATTAAAGCAATTAGATTTTAGAGACGGTATTGAATACTGTCTCTACTGTAATAACACCTCACGAACGAGTTGAGAATTAAGATTTCATTGGTTATTTATTAATGGATATGCGTATAAAATGGCAGTTTTGGGGTATTATGAAGGCGTTGGGGCGATTATCAAAGAGGAAGATTCCTTGTCTAGCCCTTCGTTATTCCTTCGATATCCCTTCGATAAGTTATCATGATGGGTTAGTATTATTATTCTTTAGGATTTAAGGAGGGCATTTTTTACATTTCAGGAGCAAAAAGACGACAAACCGCACTGCGTGTTAAAAGATATCGGACCGCTACGCTAACAGACTTCTAAACGGACGGCTACGCCATATTATCATTAATTGAATATAGAACATTGATTACTAAAGTAATCTGAGAGACGGTATTAAATACCGTCTCTACTGTAATTCATTTTCGCGGACGAAGGCATCCGCGTCCCCTGTAAGGCTGCTTTTGTCGGATGTAATTCATAAAACCAAATATAGTTGATATTGGTTGATAGACTGCTTTCTATACTATGAGCGAATGAGAATAAATGCGTATCTTTGCACGACATATAGATGAATTATGTATGATGTATGATGTATGGATGTATGATGTATAAATGTATAGATATATGAATAATAACTCGTTGAATATAGAGCCGGTGGCGTGGGCGAGGAATGCGTATAAGGATAAGTTTGGTATTCCTCGTCAGAGTGGGCGTGTGGAGGAGGTGGAGACTCGAATCGAGTTTGCTCCGCCCTATCGCAACGACGATGCGTTGCGTGGCATTGAGCAGTTCACGCATCTCTGGTTGATATGGGGGTTCTCGGCTAACCCCAAGCAGGAGCATTTCTCTCCAACAGTTCGTCCACCGCGTCTAGGTGGGAACACGCGCGTGGGAGTATTCGCAACGCGCTCACCATTCCGACCTAACTCATTGGGGCTATCATCCGTTCGTTTGCTTCGAATAGAACACAGCGCACAAGAAGGGACCGTGCTAGTAGTGGGAGGCGCTGACCTGTTAGACGGTACGCCCATCTATGACATCAAGCCTTATCTGCCTTATACCGACTCGCACCCTGAGGCGTCGAACGGCTTTGCGCAAGAGAAGAAAGACTATCGTTTGGCGGTCGTTATACCCGATAGTATGCGAGAGAAATATGGTGATGCGTTCTGTCGCGCCTTAGAGGCTGTGTTGGCGGAAGACCCGCGTCCTGCATATCAGCATGACGAGGAACGCGTGTATGCGATGTCGTTGGACGAGTATACAGTGCGATTTCGTGTAGGGAAGGAAGTGGAAGTGGTGTCGATTGATGGGTGAGGCTTTGTCTCATGCTTGCACTGCTCGCTTTGCGGTTTCCTTTGCACCGCGTGTTTGTATTTCCTGCTCACACTGCGTGCTCACGAAAAATAGAGAAAAGGGACAAAGATTCCTTGTCGCTCTATTGAAAATTACAGAAAATGGACGAAAGATTGCGAATATCTCCTTACTACTGCGTGGAATCTTTTTCCTTGCCACTGCATGGCAGAGAAATAAAAAGAAAGAATAAGAGAAATGAAAAGAACTCCTGCTCGCTCTGCGGGCTAAAAGATATCAGACCGCTACGCTAACGGACTTCTAAACGGACGACTACGTCGTATTGTCATTAATTGAATATAAAACATTGATTATTAAAGTTATTGACTTTGAGAGACAGTATAGAATACCGTCTCTACTGTAGTACAATCCCGCGAACGAGGGCGTCCGTGTCCCCAGCGAGGATACAGTTATTGGGCGTAGTAATTAAAAGCAAAGTAGAGTCAAATATTTTGGTTACATTGCAGTATGTAACTATATCATCCAAAAAGAGGCTGTCTAAAAGAATTAGACAGTCTCTTTTGATATATTATTGGTTCGATATTATCCAACCACGCCACTGAAGCCCATGAAGGCCATAGCGAGTAGACCTGCGGTGAGCAGTGCGATAGGCGTACCCTCGAGTGCTTTTGGCACTTTGTTCATCGAGAGTTGTTCACGCAGACCGGCAAAGAGTATCAACGCCAAAGCAAAGCCAATGGCAGTAGCGAAAGCGAAGAGCGTACCGGTAAGCAGGTTGTGTTCGAGTCCCATAGGCAACTTATAGGTGCCACTTGCAACCATGATAGCCACACCAAGCAGACAGCAGTTGGTGGTGATAAGAGGCAAGAACACACCGAGAGCCTGATAGAGCGATGGAGAGATCTTTTTGAGGATGATCTCGATCATCTGCACCATGGCAGCAATAACCAAGATAAAGAGGATAGTCTGCAAGAACTCAAGATGGAAAGCCTCCAGCACATACACTTGCAACAGATAGGTGACAACCGTTGCAAGGGTCAAGACGAAGGTCACGGCAGCCCCCATACCGAGGGCGGTGTCGATCTTTTTACTTACGCCTAAGAATGGGCAGATACCCAAGAACTGACTCAATACGATATTGTTTACGAATATCGCAGAGATAAAGATAAGAAAGTATGCCATAATAAATCCTTTCTATTATTTACGAAGTTTATGAACGAGAGCCATCAAGTAAGCCAAGACGAGGAATGCGCCAGGTGCGAGCACAAAGGTGAGCATACCATAGGTCTCTGGATAGATGGTGAGTCCGAAGATCTTGCCCGTACCGAGCAACTCACGGATACATCCGATGACACTAAGTGAGAGGGTAAAGCCAAGTCCCATACCCAGTCCATCGAGGGCAGAGAGTCCGACGCTGTTCTTAGCAGCGAAAGCCTCAGCACGACCGAGGACGATACAGTTGACCACGATCAGTGGGATGAACAGACCAAGCACCTCGTATATATCAGGCAGGTACGCCTGCATAAGGAGTTGCACAATGGTAACGAAGGTGGCAATAACGACGATGAAAGCCGGTATACGCACCTTATCGGGTATGACGTTCTTAAGCAGCGAGATGGCTGTGTTAGAACATATCAGCACGAAGGTAGTAGCCAGACCCATCGACATACCATTGATAGCCGAAGTGGTGGTGGCAAGAGTAGGACACATACCGAGAACGAGCCCGAAGGTAGGGTTCTCTTTGAGTATGCCATTGGTGAGAGTCTTCAGAGCCTTATTCATTGATTTCAGTATTTACAGGGTTAATAGTATCGTTCTTTGCTTGCAGCGTAGAATCGTTTAAGCAGGAAGCACTTGTTGTTGCCTCCACTGCTGGTTGCGCATTGAAGTAAGCATTGTATGCGCCTCGTACTGCTTTAAGGAAAGCACGCGAGGAGATAGTGGCAGCCGTAATAGCATCCACATCGCCGCCGTCTTTCTTGACCGTGAGATTCTTCTCTTGTGGGTTAAGACCGCAGATGTTTTGTTGGTTCTTATCGGTCTTGAACCACTCTACGATATGCGTACCCAGACCAGGTGTCTCTTGTTGCTCGAGTACTTCGTAGTTGACGATCTTACCTTCTGCATCGAAGCCAACCATCAGACGGATAGTACCACCAAAGCCGTTCGACTGTGTCTCGATAGCCGCACCGATGAGTTCGTTATTGCTGTATGCCTCGTGTACGATATATGTATTTCCATCGGCGTCCGATATTTCTTTGGCATCGGCAATGTCATATTCTGCTCCTTGTGGCAAGACTTGTCCGATAGCATTTGTCTGCTTTGCTTCTTTCTGAGCCTCGATAGGTTTTTCTGTGACGATAAACACAGCAGCCAAGGCTCCTGCTGCCACCAACGAGATAAGCGTCAGCGACAGAACCATATTCTTGAAGGATGAGGTTAGTTTTTCCATAATTGTACTTATTCCTAATAGTTATTTTTTCTCAGCCTTTGCTTTCTTTGCGCCAAAGCGGCGTGGACGGATATACATATTGAGGATAGGCGTTACGGCATTCATGATAAGGATAGCGAACGACATTCCTTCCGGGTAAGCACCCCATGTACGGATCACCATAACAAGGAAGCCTATACCTATACCATATATGATCTGCCCCCATGCAGTCATAGGCGAGGTGACATAGTCGGTTGCCATAAAGATAGCACCGAGCATCACACCACCGGTAAGAAGCGAATAGGCTACATATTGTGAGGTAGTCAAGCCCTCAGGCAGTGCGCCGCACCAACCTGTAACAGCAGCAAAGAGTGCAACGGTAGCGAATATCGATACAGGTATGTGCCATGTGATGGTGCGTGTGCAGATCAGGTAGATACCACCTATGAGCAGTGCGATAGCAGATACCTCACCGAGCGAACCGCCCATGTATCCGGTCAGTGCATGCCAAAGCGTTGGGAGTTGGTCGATTACGGTAGAGTCTCCGTTCTTGATGGCTTGCTTCATGAGAGCCAATGGTGTGGCTTCGGAAGTGGCATCGAGATAAGAGGTTGACCATCCTTCAGGCTTAGGCCATGTAGTCATCTGCACTGGGAAAGCGATGAGGAGGAACACACGCCCTACAAGAGCAGGGTTGAAGAGGTTCTGTCCTAATCCACCGAAACTCATCTTGGCTACGCCAATAGCCACCAGCGCACCGATGATGACAATCCACCAAGGCAAGTTACTTGGCACATTGAACGCCAAGAGCAGACCTGTGACAACGGCTGAGAGGTCACCTATCGTAACATCTCTTTTGAGGATGAACTTCGATATCAGCCATTCGAATAGTACACATGACGCTACCGAGATAGCCGTCACAATGAGTGTGCCGACACCAAACGCAAAGAGCGAGACGCAGTAGGCTGGTATCAAGGCAATGATAACATTCAGCATGTTTTTCCGCACTGAGTCGTTGGCATGTACATGCGGTGCGGGCGAAACAATTAGATTTTGCATATTGTTAGTCTTTATTTAGTTATTCTTTTATAGTTAGGAGTCGTTGCGCGTTGTATGACCTGTTCCAGCGTAAGGTCGTTTCCAACACATTGCGTATTGATGAACGACATCTGCTGTGCTTTCTCTTTCGAGAAAAGAAAATAGGTACATTCGCAAGTGACGCATACTGCTCCTTCTGAGTTAGCGATCTCGGCTTCTACAATAGCCAGACAGTGATGTTGCTCCTTGAGTCGAGCACGCAATACGAAATACTTGTCGGTAGTATTGAGTGCATGTCGGTAGCGGATCTCCATCTTACCGGTTACGCCTGCGGTCTGCAGTTTGTGGAACACCACCCAACCACAAATCTCGTCAAGCATGACGGCTTGTATGCCCCCGTGCAGAGTGTTCAACCAACTCTGGTGGTTCTGCGTAGGACACCACACCGAGACAACATCGTTTCCGTCTTCATAGAAGCGCATCTGCATTCCTATAGGATTAGCAGGGTTACAACCAAAGCAGTTGTAGCCTTCTATATGAACCCAAGGATTGCTGATCTCTCGCATGACACTTATTTAGCGTTTCTTGCACGAATGATACCGCCTACTTTGCCCTTACCGAAGCGGATATAGTCGAGCAGAGGACGATAACTTGGACATGTAAATAAGCAGCAACCACAGTCGATGCAGTCCATCACATTGTGTGCCTCGAGGTCGTCCCAGCGTTGCAGTTCGCTCAGTTTGGCGAGCAAATAAGGTTCGAGTCCCATAGGGCACGCTTGTACGCACTTACCGCAGCGGATACAGTTGGATGGTTCCGGACGATGCGATTCGCTCTCAGGTAACATCAGTACGCCTGACAAGCGTTTGTTGCAAGGCATGTCGATGTTATTCATTGCGCGACCCATCATAGGTCCACCGCCTATAATCTTACCCGTGTTCTCGGGTACACCACCTGCCATCTCCAATACATCAGCCAACGGTGTTCCGAAGCGTACGTTATAGTTACCTGGGTTCTTAACCGATGGACCGGTAACGGTCATCACACGCGAGATAAGCGGTTGGTTGTTCTGCACTGCTTGATAAACAGCATAGATAGTAGCCACATTGTCCACTACTGCACCCGTCTCGATGGGCAGACCACCCGATGGCACTTGCTTATGGATGCAGGCATCGATGAGTTGTTTCTCACCACCTTGCGGGTACTTGAGTTTGAGCGGCATCACCTCTATACCTAACTGACGAGAAGCCAATTTCTTGAGGTGCTCTATTGCATCTTTCTTGTTGTTCTCAATACCTATGATAGCACGGTCCACGCTAAGGGCTTTCATCAAGATAGAGATACCCACAATAATCTCCTCGCCATGCTCAAGCATGAGTTGGTGGTCGCAAGTGAGGTAAGGCTCACACTCTACGCCATTAACAATAAGCACTTCAGCTTTCTTTCCTGGAGGCGGCATCAACTTAACGTGTGTGGGGAAGCATGCGCCACCCAGACCTACGATACCCGCATCTTTGATCTTTTGGATTATCTCCTGTGGTTCGAGTTTGCAGATAGTGTTGATATCGGCTGAACGATTGATTTCGGGCAACCACTCATCGCCTTCTACATCGATGAATATAGCAGGTACTCGAGTACCCCAAGCGTCTACCGTCGAGTCGATCTTGCTGACCGTACCCGATACCGGCGAATGGATATTGGCACTCACAAAGCCACCTGCCTCTGCAATGAGTTGTCCAACCAATACTTTATCACCTTTAACAACGATAGGCTTAGCAGGTGCGCCAATGTGTTGAATCAAAGGGATGATGACTTTCTCTGGCACCGGTACATCCGTGATAGGCTTATGTGCAGAGAACTGCTTGTTGTCGTGGGGATGTACACCCCCTATACTAAATGTATTCATATTATTCGGCAGTTTTAGGCTGTTCTGTAGTTGTATTCTCTTTTGCCTCCTCTACGACGGTTGGAGCCGGTTGTTGCACAGTAGGTGCAGCAGGTTGTGTTTCTTTAGCAGCCGCAGGTTGTGCCTCGGCAGCAGGCTTGCGTGGAGGGAAGTTGACGGCATGAATAGCGCCCGTAGGACAAGCGGCTTCGCACTTACGGCACAAGCGACACTTGTTGAAGTCGATGTATGCGAGGTTGTTCTCGACCGTGATAGCATCAAAGGCACACTCTTTCTGGCACTTACCGCAACCGATACATGCGTTGTTACATGCCTTGCGAGCAGCAGCACCCTTGTCTTTGCTTACGCAACTCACAAACACACGGCGCGACTTAGGTCCTTTCTTGCGGAGCTCGATGATGTGACGAGGACAAGCCTTGACACATGCACCACAAGAGGTACACTTCTCGTCGTCCACCTCAGGCAGACCCGTCTGTTCATTCATCTTGATTGCACCAAAGGCACAGGCTTTGACGCAGTCGCCACAACCTAAACATCCAAAGGCACAAGCCGTCTCGCCTACATAGATACCGTTCATGATCTGGCACGAACGAACACCGTCGAAGGTACTCGTACGAGGACGTGCCTCGCAGTTACCATTACAGCGAACAACAGCCACCATCGGCTCTTGAGCAGCAGGCGTCTTTCCTAAGATATCGCCTACCTTTTGCATTGTGGGTTGACCGCCTACAGGACAGAGCAAGCCATCCAATGTATCGGCTTTCACACACGCTTCGGCCAGGGCACGACAGCCTGCGAAACCGCAGCCGCCACAGTTAGCGCCTGGCAACACTTCGGTCACTTCATCGATACGTGGGTCCTCTTCTACCTTGAAGCGCTGAGCCACAAAATAGAGTACAACGGAAGCTAATAGTCCCGTCACACCCAAAGTAATGAGAGAAATTAGAATTAAGTTCATTGAATTAAGTTCATTATATCATTAATCTTATGTTTTCTATTAAGATACCTTGTGCGCATAGAACACAAAGTATTTCTTCATCTTGTTTTTGCAGAGTGCCAATACACCGTAGTAGGGTATGAGCGAACAAAGTGCTATCGTGCCCGAGATACGCTCATCGGCAATCCACATATCAAATAGAGCAATGAGTCCCATCAGCAAGCAGAAAGGCAAGACAAATGCAAGCAATACGGCCCGAAAGCCCATCTTTCGTGCCACCACAACCGACACTCGGTCGCCCACTTGCAGGTCCTCCGTCGTGAGGCAATCGATGTACTTGTCTTGCTTATCCGACGCCATACACATACTCTTAGCATGACAAGCACTGCATGCAGAGGTCTGCTCTATATGCACTTGCACGCCTTCTGCATGGACTGCCACAACTACGCCCTGATGTTGAATATCTTGAGACATAGGTCTTTAAGAGGTCATTAAATAGTCTAAAAAAGGTCTACTTATAATACTCTAATTCAAGCGGCAAAGGTAAGTTTTTTTTCTTGTTTGAGCAATAGAACAATGTATATTACACAAAAAGTGTCAATAAGGCGTCAATAA
>CAYNMA010000017.1:22651-30908 GCA_964398075.1 uncultured Bacteroides sp.
AGTACCAATCCATTGCAGTTGTTTGTAGCAAAAGACGCTCGGATGCAGTTCACACCCGAGCGTTTCTTTGTCATAAGCAGCTACTTATGATCCGTTGCCACTCTTCGGCGATACGCAGTTCGTCGGAGTGTGTCTGCTGGTCGGCAGCAGCATCAAACAGCACCAGTTGCGCAGGCTCTATCCCTTGCTTGGGAGAAAGGAATAGTCGCACTTGGTCGATGATAGTCGAACGGTCCGACTTAGGTCCTTCCTGATGCTCATCGTGTTCTACCGTGCAGCGTGTATAGTTGTTTAGGTTAAAGGCAGTACGAGAGAAGTTGTTTTTCTCGGCAAGGCGTGCAAAGAATAGCCATTGCTTATCTTCACTGATGCCGAGCATATAGTGCTGGGCAGCATAGAAATTGACAAGCGAGGTATTGTTCTCCTTTGCCATCTCTTGCAGCATAGCCTTGCCACGGCGCTCACGGCGTCGACGCGATTCGTTCATTAGGAATATTGGTAAGATGCAGAGCAGAACGATCACTACTGCAACTATCGTTGTTGTAAAATCCATAATATACAATTATTGTGCACCCACATAAGGTGCGTTAATAGGAAACAAGTACAAGATGTATTGTAGAGACTAACCCACACTCTACAATACATCTTTTGGTACTTTGGAAAGCCCAATAATACTGCGTTCCGTACGCAGTTATTCAATATGGATTACCAAAAGGCAATAAAGATGTAGGCAATAGAATAATGTGGCAGACTACAAAGTATGTTCCGTGCTGCCACAATATAAGAATGTTGGGAGTGAGTTCGATATTGGTTTGCCGCCGTGCTATGAACCGTAAAGAACGATGGCGTATGTATCTTACCTATAGGGCACTGCAGATTGACCTGCATCACCTTCATCAGCCGTGTAGGCGGTAAGGCTTCCTGTGGTGTCTGCAGCCAAGCATACGAATAGGCATGCTCGATCGGGATATTGATATCATGATCCGATGATACTTCCGTCTGCGGCACAGCCATGATTGCCTGCCCAATCGTTAGGCACGCAAACAAGAGCAATAATATGTGCAGGCGTCGTTTCATCTATACTGTTGGTTCATAGCGTTCCACAATCTCGTCCATCAGTCGAAACAAGTCATCTCTATTCTCCGACCGAAGGAGTTGTATGCGAGTCTGTTTGAAGTCGTTAAGTCCCTTAAACACAGGCGATGCAGCGAAGTGGCGTCGCGAGTGTACTATCCCTTTGCGCTCGTCGCCAAGCCACTCAATGCTCTTATCGACATGCTCCTTGAGTATATCCACCTGCCACCGCATCGAAGGTGTAGGTAGTATCTCACCTGTCTCGAGATAATGCTTCATCTCTTTGAATATCCAAGGATGCCCGAAGGTGGCACGCCCCACCATGACAGCATCCACACCATAGCGGTCGAAGCACTCCTTAGCCCGTTGCGGCGTACACACATCGCCATTACCAATGATAGGGATATGCATACGAGGGTTGTTCTTCACCGCACCTATCAACTCCCAATCCGCCTCACCACGATACATCTGTTGACGAGTACGGCCATGTATAGTGAGCGCCGAGATACCACAGTCCTGCAACTGTTCGGCGAGTTCAACAATAATCTTACTATTATCATCCCACCCCAAGCGAGTCTTGACCGACACCGGTAGACTGACCGCACGCACCACCGCACGCGTAATCTCGAGCATCTTAGGTATATCGCGCAGCATACCTGCACCTGCCCCTTTGCCTGCCACTTTCTTCACTGGGCAACCGAAGTTAAGGTCGATACTGTCAGGGTGCGCCTGCTCCACTATCTGCGCTGCCTGCGACATCGCCTCAGCATCACGACCATAGATCTGTATTGCCACCGGACGCTCGCAGTCGTGTATCGTCAGTTTCTGTTCCGTTCGACGCACACTACGCACCAATGCCTCTGCACTGACAAACTCAGTGTAGACCTTGTCCGCACCGAAACGCTTACAGAGCAGGCGGAAAGCCGGATCGGTCACGTCCTCCATCGGAGCAAGATATAGTGGATAGGTCGACATAATAAGTTACTGTTTCTTTAATTCAGGATATGCAATACGGTGATGATACATATTAGTGAGTTTCTCCTTAAACACTTCTTTGATATCCTCCACATCCTTGAAACTCAATGGTGTCTCGCTCAACTGACCACTGGCAACCTGCCCTGCGATGATCTTATCAACCATCGTAGAGATACTCTCTTCGGTGTACTCTTGCATCGACCGTGAGCAAGCCTCAATAGCATCAGCCATCATAAGGATACCACCCTCTTTCGTGTTAGGACGAGGACCAGGATATGTGAACGGTGTCTTGTCAATCGTCTCACCCTGATGCTCATTGGCATAACTGTTATAGAAATAGCCCGTCAGACTCGTACCATGATGTGTGGCAATAAACCGGATGATAGAAGCCGGCAACTTATGTTTCTGCGCAATACGAATACCCTCTGCCACATGCGAGATGATGATCTGCGCCGCATCTTGATACGGCATACCTTGCAACGGATTGATATGATTGATCTGATTCTCAGTGAAGTACTGCGGATTAGCCATCTTTCCTATATCGTGATACAAAGCCCCCGTACGAACCAACAGCACATTAGCATTGACCTTCCGAGCCGCTTCCGTGGCGAGGTTACTTACCTGCAACGAGTGTTGGAAAGTGCCAGGCGCCTTCTCGGCAAAGTCCAACATCAAGCGACTGTTGACATTGGTCAGTTCCACCAATGTGATAGAGGACACAAAACCGAAACTCTTCTCACACAAATAGATAAGACCGTAAGCGAACACTATCAAGAGTGCATTGACGGCAAAGCAGGCATACACTTGCCAATGCAGCACCGACAGTTCGCCCGTGATAGCCAATGTAAAAGCCGTATACACACCTATATAGGTCAGCAGTACCAGCGCAGCCGTGTGCGCCAACTGTGCCCGCTGCGTCATCTCTTTCAGACTCGTAACAGCCACAATACCAGCCATTATCTGTATCACAAGGAAATCGAACGGTGCCGGCACTATGATCGACACAATAAGCACTGTGATCAAATGCATAAAGAATGCCGTACGCGAGTCATAGAAGACGCATACCATAATAGGTACCCACACAAAAGGCACAAGGTAGATACTGAATTTGGTATACTGCAGTGTCAAGCACGATATACCTACCATAATGATAATCAGCAGCGAGAAGAACAGCAGCGTACGGAAATCCGTGAGCCACTTGCGGCGGAACACACGCAGATAAACCGCCAACATAACAAGGAACAAACACATCAATACGATGTCGCCTATCTCGGCAAGCACCGACTGCTTACTGTTACCCCCGTTCGTACGAAAGTCAATACGCAACGAATTGAGAGTCTGTGCCGTACTCTCCGTCACAATCTCACCTCTATCTATTATCTTTGCCCCGGCCTGCACCATACCCTCCGTGAGCGAGACACCATCGATAAGACTCTGACGCATCTGCTGCGAAGTGATACTATCGTACACAAAGTTAGGCTGTAAGTCATTATTCAAGTCAAGACGCTTGAGATGATATTGATAAGCATAAGGTGCAATATCAACCACCGCCGAATAAGCCGTGCGAGGCGTATAGCAGTCGCGCACAAGCGTTGCCGTAGCCTCTCGATGGTCGTTGACCACCATGATACGACTCTGCTTCTCTTGCTCAAGACGCTCCACATCCATCGGATCGACAATACCGCGCTGGTACACCTTGGTGAGCGAGGTCTGCAAATACTCCCGCTCCTGTTGCGTCAGCGAGTCAGCCAAATTCGAACGAAGCACTTTTGTTATCTGCGACTGAGCGATATTAGAATCGATATTATAGTAAGGTGCATAGTTACGCAGCACCTGTTCCCGTTCCGCCTTAATCGTAGCATCGGTCTTATAGATAGGGAAGTCCTTCTCTGCCGTAAGCAGTTCGTAACCCCACGGCTTGCCGACCTCATAGAAGTATTTGAAAGTGTGCGACTGACGAGGGAACATAGCGGCACATAATAGCACCACTACCAAGAACAGACACAACTGCCCAAGCAGCGTGAGTGTCTTCTTTCCAATCATTTTCCGTATGTCTTTCATCGCCTTTATAGTTCGTATTTAGTATAGTTCTTAGTTTCTCTTACTCTGAAAAAAGTCCTGCATCAACTGTCTACAGTCCTCTTCCAACACGCCCGCCGTCACCTCACACTTAGGATGCAACGCCTTCGGCGCAAAGGTAGCATACCCCCTCTTATCATCACTTGCACCATACACCAAACGAGTAATCTGCGCCCAACCTATCGCTCCTGCACACATCACGCAGGGTTCGACTGTCACATACAAGGTGCAGTCTCGCAAGTACTTACTATCTAAGGTCTGCTCCGCAGCCGTCAGCGCCTGCATCTCGGCATGAGCCGTCACATCGTGCAAAGTCTCAGTCAAGTTATGCCCTTTGCCAATGATACGCCCACCCGACACAATGACACAACCAATCGGTATCTCACCCGTCTGCTGCGCCTGCCGAGCCTCTTCCAAAGCTATAGTCATATAGCGTTCATCGTCACTCATTGCTTATCCACTGCTTTACCAAACGCCACAATATCCTCCGGATGTTGCTCAAAATAATTACCGATAACCACAATATCCGCCCCCGCAGCAAATGCCCTATGCATCTGCTCTATAGTCCGAATACCACCTCCTACCAACAGCGGCAGGTCGATAGCACTACGCACTGCCTTGATAGTCTCCACATCCACCGGTGTCTTAGCACCGCTCCCAGCCTCGAGATAGATAGCCTGCATGCCCAACAAAGCACCCGCATAAGCCGTATCTACTATCTCCTGTCGGTCGCACAACGGTTGCGTTCCACTCACTCGTTCTACACTGCTCTGCCTTCCACCGTCAACCAAGATATACCCCGTCGAGATAGTCTCCAACACCTCACGACGCAGACGCTGAGCCGCATCCACATGCTGTCCCACTAGATACTGCGCATCACGCCCAGATAACAACGACAACAGCAACATTGCTTCCGCACATCTCGTCAACTGCTTCGGACTCCCAGGAAACAACACAACCGGAGTCTCCACTAGATAGTTCTCCAAGCATTGCACAAAGGGTTCAATATCAGCCTCATAACCACTACCTCCTACCAATACGAGTGACACACCGCCTCGTTGTATATACTCGCCCACACGCTCCAAGTCGTCCATCGGCGTCTTGTCAGGGTCGAGCAACACCGCCAAGTGATGCCTACCCTGCTCATGCTCCATGCGAAACATATCCCTATATACGTTCAGGCAAGTAGCCGTCACAATCACCTCATCCTTGAGATCAAACCGAGGCGTCAAGCTAAACCGCTGCCCATCGCAATATGCCGTAAACGGCTTCTCTCCGTCAATCTCATTTGTGTGCAGCACGATATGCTCGCCCATAAACCCTGCCCGCTTGCCAACAATCTTATAGATGGCTTCTTTTGCGCACCAACAGATAGTCAGGTTCTGCAGACTTAGTTCCATTCCCTCCTGCTCACTCGCAGATAGGTATTTATCTTTCAACCGGTAAAGGCGTTCTTGCACTGCCTCTACATCCACGCCCACTAGAGGCATCTGTCCGCCCAACCGTTTGGTACAACAAGCCATACACAAAGTTTTCCGTGAGTGCGAGATACTGACCTCAAACGACTTTCCATCCTTACTTACATAAGGCTCACCCGATTCCCGATGCTCCAATTGTGCGACCTCTCCATAGAATCGTTTCGTCAACCAAGCCTCCGCCATCCGCACCCGCTCCACACGCTTCCCATCGCTCTCGCCCAGCGGCACGATATCCAACTCCACCCCATTGGGTAGAAGCACGGTATTCATCGCTATGTCAGTCAATCCGTCCATCGAAAACTCTCAATCAAATGTCGCACATCCGTGTCCATATAGCGTATCACTGGAGTCAACGAGTCCTGCTGCGGTACGCAGTTGAAATACACCGCTCCACGGAAGAAATGCTGCACGCTGTCCGTCAAGTAAAACTGAAAAGGCGATGCCGTATTACCCTCCAACTGATACAAGACGCCATACACTCGCTCCTCTGCGTTCTCAAAGCCCAGCTCGGGTATAGCATCCGCCATGCCGCTATGCTTGTAAACGAAACTCTGTGCATCATCCGACAACTCACGCAAGTTATTGTGTATCGGCTTATAACTGCAATGAATACGCACATTGAACGCCGGATAAACGACATCCATCCAATACGGTTCCTCGTCCAAAGGCTTCACCTCCGCATTGTTCGACAGCGCAAAAGAGTACGGATAACCCTCCACCGGCAATGCCCGATACGAAGTGTCCGGTATCGCAATGCGATAGTAACCACGAGGACGAGGCACATACCGCTGCTTGCAACCCGACATCGCAAGGATGCACAGCGTCATCAATAGCCATATCACCCTACTCCTTCGGCTCATGATGTATAGTCACCTTAATAGTCTTAATCCTACGATTATCCACCGCCACTACATCAAAATCGTAGTTCTCGTAACTGATCTTCTCGCCCTGTTGCGGGAAATCTCCACGCAGTTCCAACACCAATCCCGCCAGAGTCTCCACCTCCGTTGATACACGGTCGAATGCCCCCTCGTCCGTGTCCGTAATCTTATAGAAATCGTTCAGAAGCGTCTTACCCTCAAACAGATAGGTATTCTCGTCAATCTGCGTATATTGCTTCTCCTCTTCGTCATACTCGTCCGAAATCTCACCGACAATCTCCTCCAATACATCCTCGAGCGTCACCAGTCCTGCCGTGCCACCATACTCATCCACCACGATGGCAAGATGCACCTTATGCTCTTGGAACTCGGCCAACAAATCGTCCAAGTGCTTGGACATCGGCACGATATAGACAGGCCGTATCAATGCCTGCCACCGGAAAGTCTTAGGCTTGTCCAAGTACGGAATCATGTCTTTTGAGTAGATCACGCCCTTGATCTTGTCGTTCGTCCCTGCATACACCGGAATACGCGAGTACCCCGATGAGATGATGATATCCAACAGTTGCTTATAATCAGCCTTAATATCCACATCCACAATATCCATTCGTGGGTGCATGATATCCGACACCTGCCGAGTACCAAACTTCGTTATGCCTTCCAAGATGTCCTTCTCGGCTTCCGTGTCCACTTCCGTCAGCTCCACTGCCTGCGACAACTCCTCCATCGAGATGTTCCCATGACTATGCTTCTCCATGCGGTGCTCCACGATCGAAGTCGACTTCATCAACGCTAACGCAAACGGATATAGCACCTTACTCAATACCTGCAAACCCATACAAGTGAACCTCGCCATGCGAAGTGGGTTCGTCGATGCCAACACCTTCGGCGTAATCTCGCCAAAAAGCAGCAACAAGAAAGTGATAATCACGGTCTCCACCAAGAACTCCACAACCTCCGAACCGCCAAAATCAAAGAACGCACTCGTCGCATAAGCGAACGCCAATGTGATAACGATATTGACAAAGTTATTGGTAATCAGTATCGTTGCCAAGAGCCGCTGCGGTTGCTGCAGTAAGGTGCGGATGCACACATCACGACGCTGCTGACTGCTCTCCAACATCTCCTTGTCCGAAGGCGACAGCGAGAAAAAGGCAGTCTCCGATGCCGATACAAACGCCGACACACATAGCAGCAATGCCCCCACTGCCAACGACAAATAGGCCGCCGGCGTAACCGTATTCAATGTAATAGCCAACAAGTTCATACTACCTCCCAACACCGTACAAAGAGAGGTTATTCCCCCTTGTAAAGTAATGTCTAACAGGTTCATACTACTGCCCAACACCGCACAAAGCGAGATCAAGCCTCCTTGTAAAGTAATGTCTAACAGGTTCATAACCCCACACATCAAGCCATTGCCTAACGCACCAAATGCCGCAACGCTCGTAGTCACTATCAACAATAATGCACCCAATGTAATAAATTCTTTCTATAATGCGCGACAAAGATACGACATTTTCCGCACCCACCAAACAACTTTCGCACTTATCTTTTCAAACACCCCCAAAATCCCCTTCCATTCCCCATTCCACCCATCCTTTAAGTATGGGCTGCAGGCAGGCTTCTTCTATTCCCCTTCCCTTCAGGGAGGGGGCAGGGGGTAGGCTTCTTCTATTCCCCTTCCCTTCAGGGAGGGGGCAGGGGGTAGGCTCCTTCTATTCCCCTTCCCTTCAGGGAGGGGGCAGGGGGTAGGCTTCTTCTATTCCC
>CAYNMA010000018.1:0-6193 GCA_964398075.1 uncultured Bacteroides sp.
TCTTTTGTGTTTTTCTATAATTTTCAAAGGAGCAAACAAAGCAGCTTTGACCTTTTTTTTAAATTTTTCGTGAGCACGCAGTGCGAGCAGGAAACCTAAAAGCGCAGCAGTTAATTGTTAATTGTTAATTGTTAACTGTTAACTGTTAATTGTCGTTTCCTCCGACATACATCGCATTTTCCGCAAGCCGCTGCATTATTCTCCCCGAAATACGACAGCAGCAACTGGCTGCGACAGAACTGATTCTGTTCCGCATACTCCACCATCGATGTCAATCGCTTGACATATAGTTCTTTACGCGTATCATACACTCGCTCCGATAGGTTCAATTGGTCCAATGCCACGCGCTCCGACACGAACGTGATATAAGGCGTTTTCCGTCGAGGTATATATCGCAGCAGTCTATCCTGTGCCAGTCCAACCAACACCTCATTTAGATGCTTTGGCGGCATATCAAGGCTCGATGCCATCGTCTTGTCTTGGATATAAACGGTGTCCGAAAATACTCCCGTATAATTGCGCAATATATAATAGATAATCCGCTCTTGCTCCTGCGTAAAATCCTGATGATACAAGTCCTCACGCGTGCAAAGAAACTGTATCCGTGGCGACGTCTCCGTCTCCTCCTGATAGGCAAGATACCCCGCTTGACACAGCAACTGTATCGCATTAAACGTCTGTAAAACAGGCAGATGATAAGCGGCAACCAATTTGTCTAAATGAAACGCAAAACTGTGCCCCATACCCGAACCGATACCTACCTCATAGAAGTTCCCTATCGCCTCATAAACCCGCTTCACAAAATCCTTCGGCGGATAAGTATCCTCAATACGCTTATTCGCTTTCGCATTATCTTTCTCATCGTAAAGCAACACCGCATAAGCCTCTTGCTCATCTCGACCGGCACGACCTGCCTCCTGAAAATAAGCCTCCAACGTATCCGGCAAATCCCAATGCACCACCACGCGCACATCTGGTTTATCTATCCCCATGCCAAACGCATTGGTTGCCACCATGATACGTATCCCTTGCTCCGTCGTCGGCGAATAATCCTTCCACTGACGCTGCGCCTTATCTTTTTCGTATGAACTCAGTCCCGCATGGTAGTATGTCGCCGAAAAACCTTGACTAACAAGCCATTCCGCCAATTCCTTTGTGTTCTTCCGATTACGAGTATACACTATCGCACTTCCAGGCACGCCTCGCAAGATACGCAGCAACTGCCCACTCTTATCCGCCGTCTGACGAACTATATACGACAAGTTAGACCGATAAAAACTCTTCTGAAAAACCTTCCACGGACGAGCCTTACGATTCGGCAATGCAGGCAACGACAACTTATCCTGAATATCCTGCACCACCTCAGGCGTAGCCGTGGCTGTAAGCGCCAACACAGGCACCTCTGGCATTATCTCACGTATCTGAGCAATACGCAAATAAGGCGGACGAAAATCGTATCCCCACTGCGAGATACAGTGCGCCTCATCGATAGCAATCAGATTGATAGGCAGTTCCGTCAGCCGCCTACGAAAATCGGCATTCTCCAATCGCTCTGGCGACACATAGAGAAACTTATAATTGCCAAACTGACAATTATCCAAGATAACCTGCACTTGCCGATACGGAATCCCTGCATAGATACAATAAGCCTTTATCTCACGCGCCCTCAGGTTCTCCACTTGGTCTTTCATCAGTGCCACAAGCGGCGTGATAACCAAGCACAAGCCCTCTCTTGCCAACGCAGGTACTTGAAAACAGATTGATTTACCCCCACCTGTTGGCATCAAGGCAAGCGTATCCGTACCCGAATAGACGCTGCTCACAATCTCCTCTTGCATGGGTCGAAACGAGTCATAACCCCAATACTCATGCAGTATATCGGTGAAAAGACTCATGGCTCAGGTTAGGAAGGATGACGAAAACAGCCCAATCGCCTATTCGTCATCCGAATAATAGTTATACTTATCTTTTCCGTTGCCGTAACCATAGCCATAACCGTAGCCGTAGCCGTACCCATAGCCATAACCGTAGCCGTACTTCTTACCGCCGAAGTAACCTTTCTTCTTCTCAATCGGCATATCCGAGAACACAAGTTGAACCTTGTCCTTATAATCCAACTCCATCTGCTGTAACGTGTTCTTACAGAAGTACTTATTTGTAACCATGCAACGTATCACATACAGCGTCAAATCGGTCTGCGAAACCATGGCAAACGCATCCGGCACCTGACCAATAGGCGATGTATCAATGATAATAAACGCATACTCTTTACGCAGTTCATTGATCATATCCACCAACTTATCCGAACGTATCAACTCGCCTGGGTTTGGTGGAATAGTACCCGCTTGCAAGATATCGAAGTCGTAAGGCGTATCCTCACTGTGAATAATCTCCTTCAACTCGCATTCACCTATCAGATAGTTCGTTACACCCAATCCTGCGTCCAAACCTAACTTATCGTGGATATTCGGCTTACGGATATCAAGGTCTATCAGCAACGTCTTCTTACCCGTCATTGCATACAGCGCAGCAAGGTTCGTCGAGAGGAACGTCTTACCATCGCCCGACTGAGTGGAGGTCACCGTCAATACAATGTTCGACTTGCGCCCAACGATAAACTCAATACGCGTTCGTATCGTACGAAGCATCTCTGCGTACGACGAACGTGGGTTCTTCTGCACCATCGTCGGGTTCTGCGAACGAACATGACGGAGAGAACCTATCAATGGGAACTTCGACAGTCGCTCCACCTCTTTTGGTATACGCAACTTATTATTAAGCAACTCAATAAGTATCGACAACGCCAACGGTGCTAAGAAACCAAACAGCAAGTAGGTCGTCGTGGTCTTCTTCTTTTGATTGGCGTTCGTCACATACATCGTACGAGCCTTATCCAACACCGCATTATCAGGAGTGTTCGACGCCTTCTGTATCTCCGTCTCGGCACGCTTCTGCAAGAAGAACGTATAGTAGTTATCGTCGATTCGATAATTACGCTCAATAGCAACCATCTCCAACTCCTTCTCAGGCAGGTGTTTAATATCGTTCTGCACCTGAGTATAACGCTCATAGAGGTCGTTCTTCTCTATCTCAAGCGATGCACGCATCGAACTAACCACCTCATTGATTGCCGCCGTAACGTTCTCTATATCTTTAGTATACTTAGCATAATACACGTTCTTATCTGACAACTCACCACGCTGAATACGAAGGTCATTGAGTTGCTGAACAAGAGTCATCAGCATCGGCTCATTCAAGCCCAATGTCGATGGTGCAATCACACTTCCGTCCTCCATATTCGTCTGCAAGTAATGCGCCAAATAATCCAAATAAGTCTGCTTCAGACGCAACGTCATCTCCTGAGAATCATAGTCTTCCATCTTCTGCATCAGCGTCGAGGCATAAGACGAAACATCCACAAACTTATTCTCTTGACGGAAATTCGTCATCGCACTCTCCGATACCGACAGCGACTGTTGAAGCGCCGCCAACTGCTCATTGATGAACTTGATAGAGTTGTCCGCCACTTCGTTCTTGCGGTCCAAGTTATCTTGAAGGTAAATCTGACTCAGTTTATCGATAAACTCGCAATCGCGCTGCGGTGTCTCGCTTACCATACTCAGGTTCAGCACGGTCGAACCCTCGTTTACAAAACTCAGCCCTAAACGCGAGGAGAACTCTCCCACCAACGATGCTTTATCCCGAAAACGGAAATACATCTTACCGCTGCTGACCATGTTCTCCGTCGGCCATATCGTTGCCGTAAAGAGCGTCGACTCTATCGGCTCACCATAATGTGCCTTCACGCTGAACGGCATCGCCTCGTTCGTCGAGTTGATGTCCAACGACCCATCTTCATTGATTTGCACTTCGAAGAGTGTGTTATACGTGTAATCGCCTATCTTCGTAGGCTCAACCAAGATTGGAGTACGACGATAGAGGTTGCGAGTACGGAATCGACCCTGCGTGATATACTCCACCTGCATAAAAGGCAGCGAGTCCACCACCCTACACATCAAGTCGTAAGACGAGAGCATTATCACTTGGTTATTCACGTTCTTGTAACCTGGGTCTACACCAAAACCCTGCATCAACGCCTGCGAACCACCATAAGAATTGGCATACTCTTTTATCAGTATCGTTCCCGACGACAGGTATTGCGGTATCCATTTGCGGTTTTCAAGCATCGCAAAAGCAAGCGCAATAACAATACTTATCACGAACAGATACCAATAACGCAAGATGCGTAGCACCCATTCTAAGATGTTAAACGAGGACTGCTCCTCTTCTATTATAGGCACATTGGGTTGCGTGTTCTGTGTTGTTGGAGACTCCATAATGTTACAATGTTGTATAGTTTAATACAGATACCAAGAGCGATAGCGACGACGTTATCAAGGCCAAGAAACCACTGTAAGAGGCTACCTTATAGAAACTGCCCTTTGAACGTGCCACATAAATCACATCATTCGGATAAACATAATAATACTTACTATCAATCAGCGTGTTAGTACGAATATCAAACTCCAGCACTTCCGGTTCTGCGTTATCTCGAGGACGGATTATACGAACATGCTTTCTGTCGCCCTGATTCATCAAATCGCCTGACATCGCCAATGCTTGATAGATGGTCAACTTATCCTTGTATATCTGATAGGTTCCTGAATTGATATCACCTATTATTGTGAACGTCTTATTATATAAGGTCAACTTCACCGTTGCGTCAGGGATTATCTCACGGAAACGCTCTTGAACCAACGCTTCAGCCTCCTCTATCGTGAGATCTTTTATCACTATCGGCTCCAAGAACGGCAAATCAATTGAACCGTCCGAGTAAACACGATACGACTTCGTATTACTAATCGACGCACTACCCGTCCCTTCGGTGATAACCTTCGCAATGGTCTCATCCATAGTGATTAAACGGTATATTATCTCGTCATTGATATGGATGCGATAAGGCTCATATTCCGCCTTCTCATATTGAGGTAAGTTATCACGCTCCTGCAACAGTCCCACTACACGATGAGAGTAGCAACCCGTCAGCAGCATGCCTAACAGCAACGCTATGCTTATGTTATATAGTGTATTATATAGTGTATGCGCTCTCATGTCCTATTTATTTTTATTCTTCTGCACAGGTTGAACAATAAACCGATCCACCAAAGTGTAGATAAACACACCAAACGACAACGTTGTCGCAACCGTTGACACTGCCGCACCTGCCGAGTTGATACCAAACGCCTGACCCTTAATCTGCTGAATATAAATAACATCATTCGGCTCTATGTAATAGAACTCCGAATTGATGATATCCTCCGAACGAACATCAAAAGTCTTGATTATCGTACTGTCCTCCTGTTCCCTTATGATGTGAACCCTCGAACGGTCGCCAAAGTCTGCTATATCTTTCGCCATCGCAAGCGCCTCAAAGATAGTTATCTTCTCTTTCGTAATGGTAAACCTACCCGACGACTGCGCGCCAATAACCGAGAAACAGCGTTGCACTATCTGAACCTCTACCGACATATTCGGCATCGTACCTTCTTGCACTACATAACCCGACAGCAACTCCTCCAACTTACGCTTCACCTCCCGAGTTGTCAGTCCGCGTACCGGCACCGAACCCACCGTAGGGAAGTTGATACATCCATTATCATCAACCACATAAGTATACAAATCCGTCGACGAACCACCCGAACCCGTAAGCAGTTGCGTGCTGTTCGCCAATCCACCATTGAAATAACTTGCCGTCTTCTCGTCAATGGCATATACATGGATATACAACCTATCGCCCTTCTGCAATCGATAATCCGAGTAATTAATAGTGTCCGTATAAGCGGGTATTCGCTTGTCTGCCGGCTGCATATAGTTCACCTTCCGAGCCGTCACACACGAACCAAACCCCACTGCCACCATCAGCAATAGCAATGTATATAGTATTACTCTACACTTTCCCAATGTCTTATTCATTAATACGTCTATCGTATAGTATGCCATAATATAGGACTGCAAAGGTACACATTTTTCTCAACTACCACAACTCTACACACATATTTCTTCAATTCATACATCCATACATTCATACATCATACATTAATACATACATCATACATAGCCCTGCAGCCACTCAGTCCCTGACCAATCACTGTCCAATTGCTGAGAAGTCCCTGACCAGTCCCTGCCCAGTCCC
>CAYNMA010000018.1:6293-29093 GCA_964398075.1 uncultured Bacteroides sp.
CCTTCACCCCACCTTCAACAATTTTCCTCCCCACCATGCGTATACAAAGAAAAAATGTTGTACCTTTGCAATTCATTTGTAGCACAAGCAAAACTCAAACGAAAATCTAACTAATAGCAATACAATGGAAAGAAAAGTCCGTGTTCGTTTCGCACCTAGCCCTACGGGTGCCCTACACATTGGCGGTGTTCGTACTGCCCTCTACAACTATTTATTCGCACGTCAACACAACGGCGACATGCTCTTACGCATCGAAGACACTGACTCTGCCCGATTTGTACCAGGCGCAGAAGAATACATCATCGAAGCGCTTCATTGGCTTGGTATAGAGATCGACGAAGGCATCAGCGTAGGTGGACCTAATGGTCCCTATCGTCAATCCGAACGACGTGAGATATACCACAAATATGTAAAGCAACTTCTCGATAGCAATCACGCATATATTGCCTTCGATACCCCACAGCAACTCGAACAAAAACGCAACGAGATACCTAACTTCCAATACGATGCCCGTACCCGTATGCAGATGTGTAACTCACTTACACTCAGCAAAAGCGAAGTAGAAGCGCGCATCGCTAAGGGAGAACAGTATGTGGTCCGTTTTATGGTCGAGCCAAACGAGGACATTCATGTCCACGACCTCATACGAGGTGAGGTAGTCATCAACTCCAATATCCTCGACGATAAGGTGTTATACAAGTCTGCTGACGACCTACCAACCTACCACCTCGCCAACATCGTCGACGACCATTTGATGGACATCTCACATGTCATCCGAGGTGAAGAGTGGCTTCCTTCTGCACCGTTGCACGTACTTCTCTACCGTGCCTTTGGTTGGGAGGATACAATGCCTCAGTTCGCCCATCTACCCTTGCTGCTCAAACCTGACGGCAACGGCAAGTTGTCCAAACGAGATGGTGACCGTTTAGGCTTTCCTGTCTTCCCATTGGAGTTCCACGACCAAAAGACAGGTGCCGTATCAAGCGGTTATCGTGAGACTGGCTACTTCCCAGAAGCGGTCATCAACTTCCTTGCTTTGCTTGGATGGCATAGCGGCGACGATAAGGAAATCTACTCAATGGACGAACTCATCCAAGCCTTCTCGCTCGAACGAGTAAGCAAATCTGGTGCTAAGTTCGACTTCGAAAAAGGCAAGTGGTTCAACCATCAGTACCTACAAATGAAGGACAACGAATATCTCGCCGAAGAATTTTGTAAACTCGGCATCTACAACTTCAACGAAGAGCAGCGCAAACAACTGCCACACGTCATCGGACTTGTCAAAGAGCGTGTCAACTTCGTCAAAGAGTTGTGGGAGCAGATGAACTTCTTCTTCGTTGCACCAACCGAATACGACGAGAAATCGCTCAAGAAACGTTGGAAAGAAGACTCACATCGTCATATAACAGAACTTCTGCAACTCCTGCAAAGCATCGACGATTGGTCTGCCGAATCGCTTGACCAGAAGGTAATGGCATGGATTGCAGCCAATGAGTACGGCGTAGGTATCGTAATGAACGCCTTCCGTATCTGCCTTGTTGGTGCAGCCCGTGGACCACATATCTGGGAAATAACCAACGTACTCGGCAAAGAAGAAACCCTCCGACGTGTAGAAGCCGCACTTAAAGTCCTGCCTTAATAGATATTGCACTTCTAAGCAGAATACATCTCGAAAAAGTCCCGTATGCTACAAAAGCGTATGGGACTTTTTTATGGGATGTTCTAAAAATTGCTTTTGAGATGATTTGTGGAATTTTATTTAGTAGATGGTTGGCTTGAACGAAGGAGCAATGTGGACATTGTGACTGAGTGAAAGGCAAGCAGATACAAATAAAAACCACAAAGCACTCAAAAAGTGGAGAAACATCCCAATTAGTAACAAACTAACGAAACGTGGAATTTTTAGAACATCCCTTTATTGCATCGGGTGCTTTCGTCGGAATCGACGATATTGTGATACGGCGCAATGGACGCAAACAAATAGGCTTCAAAAGCCAACAAGCAAACATAGTAAACAAAGAGAACTATGGCGAATATGTCAACCCGGAAGACATACGTGATTTTGGGTTCATACCTGAATTTGTAGGGCGTTTCCCTATTATTACGTCCGTGAAACGACTCACAAAGGATGACTTAAGACATATTTTACAAGACCCACGCGACTCTATATTCAGGCAATATACAGAGTTGATTGCGATGGACAATACTGAGTTACACTTTACAGCAGATGCTATCAACGAGATAGTAGACATTGCCTACAATTTAGGTACAGGAGCACGCGCACTCCGTTCTATTGTGGAAACGATTATGACAGATATCATGTTCGAAAGCCCGAACAATATCGGCAAAAACAAGAAAGTAAAAGTAACAATCGACAAGGCATTTATACGAGAGAAAGCAAGCAAACGCTACCACCTTGCTGTATAATTTGAACAACTTAGACATCATGTATTGTTGCATAAAACAAAGATTGACAACTATTAGAGATAAACGAAAAAGTCCCATACACACTTGCGTATGGGACTTTTTCTTGGTATTATCAATCCTATAGACCTATTTTAGACGACTAATCGCAGTCTAATACCCATAGTCATCATATCCGCCGTCATAGTCGCTGCTATCATAAGAGGAGTCGTCGGGGTAATTGTCGGGATAGAGGTCGTCGAGGTCGTTGTCGATCTCATCGTCGTCGAACTCGGCATCTATCTCATCGAGTTCTTTATCAAGTTCTTCCTCGTACTCAACGATTGAATCGACACCACCGTAGTCCTCGATGTCTTCATCGCCATCGGGGTTCTGGGCGTTTTCAATCGTAAATTCACATTCGTCCAGAAAGGAATCTACCAATGTTGTCTTAGATGAAGGACGACGTAACAGTAGGTCGAATAACTTGGAAATGATTGACATAATGGATGGGTTAATGGTTACACGTTGGTGGTTGCACGTTTATGGGTTACACCGTTGGTGGTTACACGTTGGTGGTTACACGTTGGTGGGTTGCACGTTAGTGGTTGCAACGTTAGTGGAATAGTATATGTTTGACTACATTGACAATATTTTGCCTTAGGTACTCGTAGAGCCAAGCAAGCGGTTCATTATGCCAACGCTGTGGGTGCGTTGTGATAAGCACCTGATTAGGGAAAGAACCCTCGTGCAAAGCCTTCAAGATATCATCCGTAGTATGATAAACCCACCCATTTCTCTCCCAACGAGCCTGCTGCATCGGCACTTTATCCACAAACGAATAGCGAGAACCGTCCCAACGACGACCTGTATCGGTCAGATAAAAGACCAAAGCAAAATCCGTTTCAAAATAAGGCTCACCAACAATACCATAGTCATGATAATCAGCATATTGCCACAATGACTTATTATCAATATGACACATCGGCGCTCCATGCATACAGACTGTTCGTATGGGTGCAAGACTGCGAAGAGCGGCAAGACTCTCTTCGAAGTGCTTCTTCGCAGCAACTGCATCGCCTTTACATAGCGACATATCCTCGTAATGATAGCCAATCTCCATACCTAACGCTGAGACGGCACGAATGATATCGGGTACAAAACTTGGTTTGACAATACGGAAATAGTAAGTAGCATGAACGCCCATCTCGTGTTCCAACTGCGCCACTCGTAATGCCTGCTTGGGTTGCTTATCGATATCATGCCGCAAGACAACATACTTATCGGGCATGATAGACAAGGTGCAATATTCCTCAAAAGTGAGGATTGTATAGCCTGAGTCAAGGAATGCTTGAATCAGTTCATGGTATTTAGATAAGGTAAAGTCCATTCCCTACTCCATCAGTTTCTTATAATGTATTCGTTTCGGTGTGAGTGCATCCTCGCCGAGACGCATCTTCTTATTGGCTTCATAATCCGAATAATCGCCCTCGAACCAGAACACTTTCGAGTCGCCTTCAAAGGCAAGGATATGCGTACATATACGGTCAAGGAACCAACGGTCGTGCGAGATGACAACTGCACATCCTGCAAAGTTCTCGAGACCTTCCTCTAAGGCTCGTAAGGTATTGACATCGATATCGTTGGTCGGCTCATCAAGCAATAGCACATTTGCCTCACTCTTAAGCGTCAACGCCAAGTGCAGACGGTTTCGTTCACCACCCGACAGCACACCACATTTCTTCTCTTGGTCAGCCCCCGTGAAGTTGAAACGACTCAGATAGGCACGTGCATTGACTTCTCTACCCCCCACACGGATATACTCCGTGCCATTAGCAATGGTCTCAAACACCGTCTTCTCAGGGTCGATATTCGAGTGTATCTGGTCGACATACCCTACCTTCACTGTCTCACCCACCGAGAATGTACCTTTATCTGCCTTTTCCATACCCATTATCATGCGGAAAAGAGTCGTCTTGCCTGCACCGTTAGGACCAATCACGCCCACGATACCATTAGGCGGTAACATAAAGTTGAGGTCCTCAAACAGCACTTTCTCGCCAAAAGCCTTGGCAACACCCTCGGCATTGATAACCTTATTACCCAAACGAGGTCCGTTCGGAATGAATATCTCCAACTTCTCCTCACGCTCTTTCTGTTCCTCATTGAGCATCCTATCGTACGCCGCCAAACGGGCTTTACCCTTTGCTTGACGGGCTTTCGGTGCCATGTGTACCCACTCCAACTCACGCTCAAGCGTCTTACGGCGTTTACTTGCTTGTTTCTCCTCTTGCTCCATACGAGTCGTCTTCTGCTCCAACCATGAGGTGTAGTTACCTTTCCAAGGAATACCTTCGCCACGGTCCAACTCCAGTATCCATCCTGCCACATGGTCAAGGAAATACCTATCGTGCGTGATGCAGATTACCGTACCCGCATATTGCTGCAAGTGCTGCTCCAACCAATCGATAGACTCTGCATCCAAGTGGTTGGTAGGCTCGTCAAGAAGCAAGATATCAGGTTGTTGTAATAACAGACGACATAGTGCTACACGACGACGCTCACCTCCCGAGAGGTTCTTCACCTCTGCATCATCTGCAGGGCAACGCAGCGCATCCATCGCACGGTCAAGTTTCTGGTCGATATTCCATGCATCGCTACTGTCCAACTTATCCTGCAACTCGGCTTGGCGTGCCAACAACTTGTCGAAGTCAGCATCCGGTTCAGCAAAAGCAGCGTTTATCTCGTCGTACTCACGCAGCATGTCCATGATAGGCTGCACACCTTCTTGTACACACTCCCGCACCGTCTTACTTGGGTCAAGCTTAGGGTCTTGCTCCAAGTAACCCACCGTGTAGCCAGGCGAGAAGACGACCTCACCCTCGTAGTTCTTTTCTACACCGGCGATAATCTTCATCAGCGTCGACTTACCCGTACCATTGAGACCAATGATACCAATCTTCGCTCCGTAGTAGAAAGAGAGGTAGATGTTGTTCAGTACTCGTTTTTGTGGGTTGAAGCTCTTGCTCACGCCCACCATGGAAAAGATGATTTTCTTATCGTCTGCCATAAATCATAATATTAGCAAGTGGTTGTTTCCGCAGGGAAGCAACCACTTGTCAATGTTTATTACTCACTCTTCTTAACGATGAGTTCCAGTTCGTCTAATTGGCTTTGGTCGATGATACCAGGCGCACCAAGCATCACATCACGACCTTGGTTATTCTTCGGGAAGGCAATACAGTCTCGTATTGAGTCGAGTCCAGCGAAGATAGATACCAAGCGGTCTAAGCCATAAGCCAATCCTCCGTGAGGTGGTGCTCCGTACTTAAACGCATTCATCAAGAAGCCAAACTTCTGCTGTGCTTTCTCAGGCGTGAAGCCCAATATCTCGAACACTTTCTCTTGCAAAGCCGCATCGTGGATACGGATACTACCACCACCTACTTCTACGCCATTGATAACCATGTCGTAAGCATTAGCGCGCACACTGGCTGGGTCGGTATCAAGCAATGGGATATCCTCAGGCTTAGGGGCTGTGAATGGATGGTGCATAGCCATCAAACGGTTCTCTTCGTCGCTCCATTCGTACATTGGGAAGTCGATAACCCACAAGCAACTGTACTTGTTCTTATCGCGCAGACCCAGTTGGTTACCCATCTCAAGACGCAGTTCGCTGAGTTGCTTACGCGTCTTCATGGCATCGTCGCCACTCAAGATAAGTATCAAGTCGCCAGGTTCAGCCGCAAAGGCTTTCTTCATCTCTTGCAGTACCTCTTGACTATAGAACTTATCCACACTCGATTTGACCGTTCCATCGGCTTCAATACGAGCATAAACAAGGCCCTTCGCACCAATCTGCGGACGACGAACAAACTCGGTCAGTCCATCAATCTGCTTGCGTGTGTACGATGCTGCACCTTTAGCGCAGATACCACCTATATATGCCGCACTATCGAATACGGAGAAGCCATAGCCCTTCAGCATATCGAGTTCCACAAAACGCATATCGAAACGAGTATCAGGCTTGTCCGAACCGTAATACTTCATAGCATCTGCCCACGTCATACGAGGCAGTTTAGGTAGGTCAATGCCCTTGATTGCCTTAAAGAGGTGACGAGCCATACCCTCAAACATGTTGAGTATATCCTCTTGCTCCACGAACGACATCTCGCAGTCGATCTGCGTAAACTCAGGCTGACGGTCGGCACGCAGGTCCTCATCACGGAAACACTTTACAATCTGGAAATAGCGGTCGAAACCACTCACCATAAGCAACTGCTTGAGTATCTGTGGACTCTGAGGCAATGCATAGAACTGACCTGGGTTCATACGAGAAGGCACCACGAAGTCACGCGCACCCTCAGGCGTAGAGTTAACCAATACAGGCGTCTCCACTTCCAAGAACCCTTGCTCATCGAGGTAACGGCGTACCTCAAAAGCCATCTTATGACGCAGCTCCAAGTTCTTACGCACGCAAGTACGACGAAGGTCAAGATAACGGTATTTCATGCGAAGGTCATCGCCACCGTCGGTCTCATCCTCGATAGTGAAAGGAGGCGTAACGGCTGCATTGAGCACCTTCAACTCCGATACCTCTATCTCTATCTCGCCCGTTGGCAATTGCATGTTCTTCGAGAAACGCTCTTTTACCACGCCTTTCACTTGCAGCACATACTCACGTCCCAGACGGTTGACTTGTTCAAATATCTCGGCATTCGACTCTTGGTTGAACGCCAACTGAGTGATGCCATATCGGTCACGCAGATCGATAAACGTCATACCACCCATCTTGCGGATACGTTGTACCCACCCTGCCAGAGTAACCTCACGACCTGCATCTTGCAGACGAAGCTCTCCACATGTGTTTGTTCTATACATAAGGCTATAAATTAACTTACTGTTACACTTGAGTCAATCTTGCGAATAAGACCCTTCAGCACATCACCAGGACCATATTCAACGAACTCTGTTGCGCCATCGAGTATCATGTTACGCACCGTCTGCGTCCAATGTACAGGCGACATCAACTGCGCTATCAAGTTCTGCTTAATCAAATCAGGATTGGTCTGCGGATATGCATTAACGTTCTGATAGATAGGGCAGAACGGTACATTGAAATCGGTTGCCACAATAGCCGCCTTCAGTTCATCGGCTGCAGGTTGCATCAATGGCGAATGGAAAGCACCACCAACGCTCAGTTTGATGGCTCGCTTGGCACCCAGTTCCTTGAGTTTCTCGCATGCGATATCGACACCTGCGATAGTGCCCGAGATGACAATCTGCCCAGGGCAGTTATAGTTGGCTGCCACAACGGTCTCTTCCTTGATGTGTTCGCAAGTCTCATCGACGATATCGTCAGCCAAACCAATGATGGCTGCCATAGTCGATGGCTGCAATTCGCAGGCTTTCTGCATAGCCATTGCACGCTTCGACACCAGTCGCAGCGCATCTTCAAACGCCAACGCACCGCATGCCACCAACGCGCTATACTCACCCAATGAGTGACCTGCCACCATATTGGGTTTCTCGGTCGCATTCACCTTCTCGGCAATAACCGAGTGCAAGAACACTGCCGGCTGCGTCACTTTGGTCTCGCGCAAGTCTTCTGCTGTACCATCAAACATCACATCCGTGATACGGAAGCCTAATACCTTATTGGCTTTCTCAAACATCTCTTTCGCTACTGGCGAGGCGTCGTACAGGTCCTTACCCATACCCACAAACTGTGCGCCTTGACCAGGAAATACAAATACCTTCATATTGTTTTGATTACAAATTTCTTAACCAATCTCCGTTCGGCAAATCTATACCCTACCGAACTGACTTGCAAAAGTACGCTTTTATTTTCATATACACAAGAGGGCAATTTTTTAGACTCCAGGTTGACCGCTATGCACGTTATATTAAACGGCATCGACGGATTTTTGTTTTGGATAGTGAAAAGGTGGGTTTGAGGTGCTGTGAAAGCCCTAAGAAAGTATTATACAACCATTACAAAGGACAATGTATGAACCGTGTATCAACCGTGTTTTGACTGTATTTTGTTCGTCGGATGCCGCAGACTACCTCGGGGCAGGTTCGAGACGAATTTTGGAGGGGTTGGAGGTTGATTCGAGACGGATTTTTGATGTCATTTGGGTTGATTCGAGACGGATTTTGAGGTGTCGGCACGAAAAAATGTATGTCAGGGCTTGCGGATTTGAGAAAGAGTCTGTACCTTTGCGGCATAATTAACCGTTTAACTCTACATTTATGGCTAAAGTAACTTTTCTTCCTCCCATAGCGAACATCTCTGGTCGCTTATCATGCAGTAGTAATATTGTACTTCGTACGCGCAACGGTAAGACGCAGGCGTACATCATTGAGCATCCGTACAAAGGACCAGTAGCGCCTCAAAGGCAAAGGACTATCAATGCGTTCAAGGACGCTGTCAATCAATCTAAAACAGTTCTTGCAGACCCCGTGCAGAAGGCAGCGTGGCAGAAGCAATTCCAAAAGCATAAGGACTATTTTCGTAAGCATCCGAGTTCGTCTAACAAGCGTTATTCGACCTTGCGAGGGTTCGTCATTGCCCAGTTGGCGCAACAGATAAACGCACAAGCGAAACAAGAACAAGTGACTGAAGAACAGACGGTAACAACGGCTTCTGTGGCTACAACACAAGCTACGGTGACTGCTTATTCTGCGGTAAAGACGCAGGTCACATCGGCGGATATGAAAGATCTATTCGGGCTTTTGGCGACTTGAGGACTGAGAATCTACAATAATAGTGTAATAATGTACCTTTGTGTACCTTAATTAACATTCGTTCAATGCACACCTTCACACAATCGACCATCGTTACCCACTCTGCCACGGCTCAAGAGATGGGCTCGGGCTCTTTACCCGTTTATGCTACTCCTGCCTTAGTCGCTTTCATGGAGAACACGGCTTGCCAACTCATTGATACCCTTGGACTTGAAAAAGGCTACACCACCGTCGGCACAAGGATGGATATTCAGCACCTCAAGGCCTCGGCTGTAGGCGAAAGCATCACCTGCACCGCCACGCTCACCGCACAAGAAGGACGCAAATATACCTTCTCTATCGAAACCTACAACGCCAAAGGCATCTGCATCGCCAAGGCTATCCACGAGCGATTCTGCGTCAACATCGACCACTTCATGCAAAAACTCTAACTTTCCCCATGTTCCACAAGGTACTTGTGTGTTACAAGAAAAAGTCGTAACTTTGCACGCTTATTCAGATAGGCACAATATTTGTATCACAACAATGTTACTTTTTCAAAGACATGGAATCGAAATACAACCCAACAGACATTGAAGCACGCTGGTATCAATACTGGCAAGACAACAAACTCTTTCACAGCGAACCAAACGGTCGGCAGCCATATACTGTCGTTATCCCACCACCAAACGTTACGGGCGTACTCCACATGGGGCACGTGCTGAACGAGACGATACAAGATATCCTTGTTCGTCGTGCACGCTTGGAAGGCAAGAATGCTTGTTGGGTACCAGGTACAGACCATGCTTCTATTGCCACCGAGGCGAAAGTCATCAAGCGACTCAAAGAGCAAGGTATCAATAAGTCTGACCTGACGCGTGAGCAGTTCTTGGAGCACGCATGGGCTTGGACCGAGGAACACGGTGGTATCATCCTCAAGCAGTTGCGCAAACTCGGTTGCTCCTGCGACTGGGACCGTACCTCTTTCACCATGGACGAGACCCGTTCCAAAGCCGTGATATCCGTCTTCTGCGACCTATATAACAAAGGACTCATCTATCGTGGTCTGCGTATGGTCAACTGGGACCCAGAGCGTCAGACGGCTCTCTCCGACGAGGAGGTTATCTATCACGACGAGCATAGTCATTTGTTCTACCTCAAGTATCGTGTCGTAGAACCTGTCAGCGAGAGCGATATCCACGAAGGCGACCTCGTACACAAAGACGAGAAAGGTTACTACGCCGTTGTGGCTACCACGCGTCCCGAGACCATCATGGGCGATGTGGCAGTATGTATCAACCCGAAAGATGAGAAGAACCACTGGTTGCGCGGCAAGCACGTCATCGTGCCACTCGTTGGTCGTGAGATACCTATCATTGAGGACCGTTATGTGGAGATTGGCTTCGGTACCGGCTGTCTGAAAGTGACGCCTGCACACGATGTCAACGACTACGCCTTAGGTCAGAAATACAATCTCGAAGCCATCGATATCTTCACGCCGGATGCCCATATCAGCGAGGCTGCCGGTATGTATGTCGGCATGGACCGTTTCGACTGCCGTAAGCAGATTTCCGCCGACCTGCAAGCCGCAGGACTGATGGAGAAGATAGAAGACTACGATAATAAAGTGGGTTACTCCGAACGAACCAATGTGCCTATTGAGCCACGGTTGAGTCTACAATGGTTCATCCGTATGCAGCACTTTGCAGACATTGCGCTGCCGCCTGTGATGAACGATGATATTGTCTTCTACCCTACTAAATATAAGAACACCTACCGCAACTGGTTGGAGAACATCAAAGACTGGTGCATCTCACGCCAACTCTGGTGGGGTCATCGTATTCCTGCCTATTACGTGCAGTCTATCCTCGCTCAGACAGGTGCTGAAGCCTATCCCGAGGACAAGATTATCGTGGCAGAGACCTTAGAGAAAGCGCAGCAGAAAGCCGCAGAGATGGGTCTCGGTGGTGAGACGCTCGTGCAAGATGAAGGTGCCTTGGACACTTGGTTCTCCTCGTGGCTCTGGCCTATCAGTCTATTCAACGGCATTGAAGACCCGAACAACAAAGAGATACAGTATTACTACCCAACGGCTGACCTCGTTACGGGACCGGATATCATCTTCTTCTGGGTTGCCCGAATGATAATGGCGGGTTACGAATACATGGGCAAGATGCCGTTCCATCATGTCTATTTCACCGGTATCGTGCGCGATAAACAAGGGCGTAAGATGTCCAAGTCGCTCGGTAACAGTCCTGACCCACTCGACCTCATTGAGCGTTTCGGTGCCGACGGTGTGCGTATGGGTATGATGCTTTGTGCTCCTGCAGGTAACGATATCCTCTTCGATGAGAGTCTCTGCGAGCAAGGTCGTAACTTCAATAACAAGATATGGAACTGCTTCCGACTGGTGAAGGGTTGGGAGGTAGCCGACAAAGAGCAACCTAAGTATGCAGCTTTTGCTACTCAATGGTTTGCCTCGGTTCTGTCCTCTACGGCTAACACCGTGAAGGACCTCTTCAGCAAATACCGTCTGTCAGAAGCCCTCATGGCTATCTACAAACTGTTCTGGGACGAGTTCTCTTCGTGGTATCTGGAGATGATTAAACCCGCTTACGGGCAACCTATCGACAGCCTCACCTACAAGCAGACGCTCAGTTTCTTTGAGCAACTCTTGCAACTGCTCCATCCATTCATGCCGTTCATCACAGAAGAGTTGTGGCAGAACATCACCGAGCGCAAACCAGGCGAGAGCATCATGGTGTCTAAGTTGCGTGACTACTCCGGTGCAGAATACACCTTGCTTTCCGAGATGGAGAACCTGAAAGAGGTCATCTCCGGCATACGAACCATTCGTCTGCAACGTAATATTGCACAGAAAGATGCACTCTCGCTGCAAGTGGTATCTGAGAAGCACTTCTCCGACAGCGAAGAAGAGGTTCTTCGCAAACTCGGTAACCTATCCGCTATCGACTATGTAGCGCAGAAAGATGGTAGTTCAGCCTCCTTCTTAGCAGGCGCTATTGAGTACGCTATCCCGCTTGAGGCACACATCAATGTAGAGGAAGAACTGAAGAAACTGCAAGCCGACTTGGCTTACCAACAAGGCTTCCTAAGCAATGTGATGAAGAAACTAGGCAACGAGCGATTCGTTCAGAACGCCAAGCCAGAGGTAGTAGAACTCGAGCGCAAGAAGAAAGCCGATGCCGAAGCACGTATTGCTAGCATCGAAGAAGCCATCGCTGCCCTCACAAAATAACGTAAACTAAGTAAACAACGCAAACAACATAAAAAGATGAAAAAGACTTTATTCATGGCGGCTATGTGCTGCCTTAGCATGATTGCTTTCACAGGTTGTAACAACAACGATGTAACAGGTGACCAGATGTACGATCTAGGTGTCTCAGAAGAGACCTCTGTGGCTTCTTACAATTCGTATAAAGCCAGTGGCGCAGAGGACAAGATCTGCACAGCCCTCATCAATGCAGGTGCTCAACAACAATCGGGTTCTACCACCTTCATCATCAACGGTTCACGCAAAAAGATGAACAAGAAGATGGCGGCTGCTGTCAACAAGGCTATGGACGAGTTCGAAGCACAGTCTAACTATGGTTCACTCTATGACCTCAGCGAGACCACCGTTGTACTGAAACAAGTAAGTAGCGAGAACTCTAATGTAGTTGTTTCACGCACCTTCAAGGCTGCTTCGAAATAAAACGCAACTACGCTAACTACGCAACTACGTAATTATGGAAAAGAAAGAGTTTACACCCGTGAAGCACTTCTTTGAGTACTTCAACGAGCGCATACCGCAGAACTGGAACGAACCAGCTCTCACCGACTACGATGGCGAGAAGAACTACACCTTCGGACAGATGGCAGAGAAGATGGTTCGTTTGCAGTTATTGCTGCGCGAAGCAGGACTACAACGAGGTGACAAGATTGTTATCTGCAGTAAGAACTGCGCCAACTGGGCCATATCCTTCCTCAGCATCGCTGCCAACGAAGGCGTCATAGTTTCTATCATGGATGCCTTTGTCGGAAGTGACATCGAGAAACTAATCAACCACTCCGACGCCAAAGCCATCTTTGTTGGCGAGAGCGTTTGGAACAAGATTAGTATCGATAACCTGCCCAACATCGTCTTGGCGCTTTCTACCAACGACTTCGAACTGCGCTATGCAAAGACAAAGCAACAGGAAGAAGCCTACGAGAAGCAAGACCAACTCTTTGCAGAGAAGTATCCTAACGGATTCACCAAAGAAGATGTAGCACTGCCTACCGACAACATGGACGACCTGATGATTATCAACTACACCTCAGGTACCACAAGCGCACCAAAAGGTGTGATGTTGTCCTATCGTGCCATCTCTGCCAATGTACACTACTCGCAAGAGACTATACCTAACCATGCTGGTTGGACCGAGGTATGTATGCTTCCGCTCGCTCACATGTTTGGTATGACCATCGAGTTCCTCTACCAAGTAGCCGGCGGCTGCCATGTATACTTTCTCAGCAAGACACCATCTCCAACCGTACTGCTGCGTGCGTATGCCGAGACCAAACCATACATGATTCTGACCGTGCCTTTGGTATTGGAGAAAATCTTCAAAGCAAAGATATTCCCTGCGCTCGAGAAGCCGGTTGTTAAGTTCCTTTGGAACACCCCAGGACTCTGCAAAATAGTTGAGAAGAAGATATATAACCAACTTATGCAGGCCTTCGGAGGTAATCTGATATGGCTCATTACTGGTGGAGCACCTATCAATGCACAAGTAGAGAAGGTATTCCGCCGCATTAAGTTTCCGTTTGTAGTCGGTTATGGAATGACCGAGGCTGGACCTCTTATCTGCTACGACCATTGGTACGACGAAGTGCAAGGTTGTTGCGGCAAGGTAGTTGACCGCTGCGAACTGCGTATCGACTCGAAAGACCCTGAGCATGAGGTCGGCGAGATTCTCTTCCGTGGCGAGCACCTGATGATGGGATACTACAAGAACGAAGAGGCTACCAAGGCAGCCTTAGACAGCGAAGGTTGGCTGCACACGGGCGACCTCGGTACTATCGACAAAGAGGGACACCTCTTTATCAAGGGACGTAGCAAAGCCATGATTCTTTCGTCTAACGGACAGAATGTCTATCCCGAAGAACTGGAAGATAAACTAAACAACTGCCAAGGTGTAGTCGAGTCGGTCGTTGTAGGACGCAATAGCAAGATTGTGGCACTCATCTATCCCGACTACTCGCTCGAAGGCAAGCCTGAGTTGAACGGCAAGACCCTGAAGCAACTCATGGACGATAACATCGAGAAAGTGAACAAGCAGTTACCAACTTATGCCAAGATTGCCGAATGCGAACTAGTAAAAGAGGAGTTTGAGAAGACTCCAAAACGCAGCATTCGCCGATTCCTTTACAAGTAATAGTACAAGTAATCGGATAGTTATCTGATAACAATAAACAAGAAGGGTGGAGACTATCCATAGTCCCCACCCTTCTTTATATATCTATGTGAATTATTGCAACTTCTCAACGGTATTGTCTGTATCGTCTGCATCGACAGCTTCGTCCATATCGTATTCTTCGTATTCCTCGTCAGTATGCTCTGTATTCGGGAAGATAATCCAGAATGCTATAGCTACAACCAAAGCAAAACCTGCAAAGATAAACCAACTCATCTTCCAACCTGCCCATATTTCCATAGGTTGCTCCTTAATAGGTAGCTCCTTAATTGCTTCGTTAAAGACAAAGTGGTTTACAACAGCCTGAGCCGAGAGAGTACCTATTGTAGCACCCAATCCATTGGTCATCATCATAAACAATCCCTGTGCACTTGAGCGCTCAGATATATCAACTTCTTGGTCTACATACATACCGCCCGAGATATTGAAGAAGTCGAAAGCAAAGCCATACACGATACAGCTAAGCACGAACAGCAGCACACCAGGGAAGCCTGGGTTACCCAATCCGAACAGCCCGAAACGAAGTACCCATGCAATCATCGCCATCAACATCACGTTCTTAATACCACAATGCTTCAGGAAGAATGGGATTGCCAATATACACAGCGCCTCGCATATCTGCGAGATAGAGATAAGGATATTAGCATGCTGTACACCAAAAGTACCTGCAAACTTCTCTATCGCACCGAAACTAGTAATAAATGGATTAGCGTAACTGTTTGTCACTTGCAGACACATACCCAGCAGCATCGAGAAGATAAAGAATATTGCCATCTTCTTCTGTTTGAACATAGCAAAAGCCTTCAAACCAAGTGCTTCTACTACGGACCGACTTTCCACAATGCCAACAGGACATGCCGGCATTGTCAGCGCATAGAGTGCCACTACAATACTCAGTCCACCACTCACAATAAACTGCAGACTCGTAGGTTGGAAACCACAGAGGTCTACTACCCACATCGTTACGATAAATCCGACCGTACCGAACACACGCACCGGTGTGAAGTCGGTCTCGATATCCATTCCTGCCGAATCCAATGCAGTGAATGCCACGGAGTTATTCAGTGCCAATGTTGGCATAAAGAATGCTACAGAGATGGTGTACAGCGCAAACAGTGTAGCAAACTGCACATTATCGCCGGCATAGATACCATACACACCAGCACCTATCATAAACGAACCCGCCACAGCATGACATATACTCAGCAGTTTCTGTGCAGGTATCCAACGGTCTGCCACTATACCCATCAACGCAGGCATAAACAGACTGACAATACCTTGAATAGAATAGAACCAACCTATATGCGTGGAAAGTCCATGCCCTGCAAGGTAAGTTCCCATTGAGGTTAAATACGCTCCCCATACTGCAAACTCAAGGAAGTTGAGGAGACTAAGTCTTAATTTAAGGTTTTTCATATATGATGTTATTTATTCTTTAATTCCATACCAGCCGTAGCCTCATAATGACTCTTCTGCGATACATATTCCACCATTGCTTTCGTACTGTCGGAGGCGTACACACCCGCCGTATCATTCACCACAACCGTCACACTGTCCTGACCAACATATTTGCCATACGAGGCATATTCACCTTTTCCATTGGTATAAACTGTGTCGTTATACCAATAGCGGTCAACCACCACTTGCATATTGTCTAACGGCTTTTCTTGGGTATCGGTCACCCTACCCTGCACCTTCAGTTCCGTATATGGCACACCATATTTGTTCATGCACTCTGTGCAGCACTGAAAGCCTAAAGCCGCCACTATAACTGTCAAACAGCGATTAAGCCACAATAATAGTTTCTGTTTCATTGTTAGAACTCACTCGTGAAGTGGAACTTAATATGTTTATAATCGTTCTGCGCCATCTGTAGCACATAGCCCGAGTCTGCCATAAACACATCCCGACCATCTTTGTCCGTTGCCATATACTGCGCCTTACGTTTCTTGAAGGTCTCCAACTCCTCTTCATCGTCCGACTCAATCCAACATGCCTTATACATCTGCAGACTCTCCCAACGACACTTGGCTTGATACTCATGTTCCAAGCGATATTGGATAACCTCAAACTGCAGTTGACCCACCGTACCGATAATCTTACGACCATTCAATTGACTAACAAACAACTGCGCCACACCTTCATCCATAAGTTGACTCACACCCTTATCAAGTTGCTTCTGCTTCATAGGGTCTGCGTTCTCGATATACTTAAACATCTCAGGCGAGAAAGAAGGAAGTCCTTTGAAGTGCAGGTTCTCGCCCGATGTGAGCGTATCGCCTATCTTGAAGTTACCCGTATCAGGCAGACCTACTATATCGCCTGCATAAGCCTCATCAACCGTCTCTTTGCGTTGCGCCATAAAGCAAGTAGGGGAAGAAAAACGCATCTGTTGGTTCTTACGCACGTGCTTATAGTAGGTGTTGCGCTCAAACTTACCCGAGCAAATCTTGAAGAAAGCAATGCAAGAACGGTGATTAGGGTCCATGTTGGCATGAATCTTAAAGCAGAAACCTGTGAACTTTTCTTCCATCGGGTCTACTTCACGCTCTTCGGCTTGCATAGGACGAGGCGATGGAGCAATGTGCACAAAGCACTCCAACAATTCTTTCACACCAAAAGTGTTCAACGCCGAACCAAAGAACACCGGTGCCAACTCACCTGCAAGATACTCCTCTTGCGAGAATGGATTATACACGCCCGCTATCATCTCTATATCCTCACGCAACTTGGCAGCATCGTTCTCTCCTACCAACTCGGTTATCTGCGGGTCATTGACATCATCAAAGCGAAGCGACTCTGTCACATGCGTCTTATCGGGTTGATAAAGGTCAAGCGTCTGCTGAAAAATGTTATACACCCCTTTGAAACGCTGACCGCTATTGATAGGCCATGAGAGAGGACGAACATGAATACCGAGTTCGCTCTCTACTTCATCCAACAAGTCGAACGGGTCTTTGCCTTCACGGTCCATCTTATTGATAAACACCATCACTGGCGTCTTGCGCATACGGCACACCTGCATCAGACGGCGCGTCTGCGTCTCTACACCCTTGGCTGCATCAATAACGATGATAACCGAATCAACGGCAGTCAAGGTACGGAAAGTATCTTCAGCAAAGTCTTGGTGACCTGGCGTATCAAGGATATTGATATGATAGGCTTGATGCTGCTCATTGTGATAGGTAGGCGTATAGTCAAAACCCATTACCGATGTCGCAACCGATATACCACGCTGTTTCTCTATCTCCATCCAGTCAGAAGTGGCGGTCTTGCGTATCTTGTTCGATTTCACTGCACCGGCCACGTGAATGGCACCTCCATAAAGCAGCAGTTTCTCTGTCAGAGTTGTCTTACCCGCATCGGGGTGTGAGATAATCGCAAACGTACGACGGCGAAGTATCTCCTGTTTATCTATATTAGAAAGCATAAAACACTAAATTAGGCATACAAAGGTACAACAATATCCCCAATAAAATTGCCTTTGATGCCGTCTATATGCACTTTTCGTGCCTACATTGCAGGAATAAAAGCTCAACTATTGTATATATGAAAAGAAAACTTTACCTTTGCAACCCCAATCAAGAATAGCAGACATGAGGTTTATTCAACAACTACGCACTAAGTACAATCGTATCTTAGAACATGCCATTCGTCTATGTACATTGACGGCTATATCTTTTACGGTAACGGCATGTTATGGTTGTCCCCCTGAAGCTTATGAATACGACCCCAACTGGCAGCAAGAGCAAGACTCGCTCCAGCAGCAAATGGAGCAGCACTATCAAAGTATTGCGCTGTCAGAGACTGAAGAACCTATTGAAGAACAAAAATTAGAATAAATATAAACACACATTTCACCAAAATGGAAAACAAAAAACGAGTTTACACTTTCGGTAACGGAAAAGCCGAAGGTAACGCACAGATGCGTGAGCAATTGGGCGGTAAAGGCGCCAACTGCGCCGAGATGAACTTGGTAGGAGTTCCAGTTCCTCCAGGATTCACTATCACAACCGATGTCTGCAACGAGTATTACCAAGTGGGTCAAGAGAAGATTGTTGAACTTCTCAACGACGATGTCTTGGCTGCCGTAAAACACATCGAGGGCTTGATGAACTGCAAGTTCGGTGACCCAAAGAACCCATTGCTTGTCAGTGTTCGTTCAGGTGCCCGCGCTTCAATGCCTGGTATGATGGATACCATCTTGAACCTTGGTCTCAACGACACCGTTGCCGAAGGCATGGTCGAGAAAACCAAGAACCCTCACTTCGTTTACGATAGCTACCGCCGCTTCGTACAGATGTACGGCGATGTGGTGCTCGGCATGAAACCCGCCAACAAAGAGGATATCGATCCTTTCGAGGCTATCATCGAAGAGGTAAAGTCAATTCGTGGCATCAAATTGGATAAAGACCTCAATGTAGATGAGTTGAAGCTTTTGGTAGCTCGTTTCAAAACCGCTATCAAAGAGCAAACTGGTAAGGATTTCCCAACCGACCCTATCGAGCAATTGTGGGGCGCTATCTGCGCTGTATTCCGCAGCTGGATGAACGAGCGCGCTATCCTCTATCGTAAAATGGAAGGTATACCCGACGAATGGGGAACTGCCGTTAGCGTCATGGCTATGGTATTCGGTAACATGGGCGATACTTCCGCTACTGGCGTTTGCTTCAGCCGTGATGCTGCAACAGGCGAGAACATCTTCAATGGTGAGTACCTCGTAAACGCACAAGGCGAAGACGTCGTTGCTGGTATCCGTACCCCTCAACAGATTACTCTCGAAGGCAGCCGCCGTTGGGCTAAACTGCAAGGCATCAGCGAAGAAGAGCGTGCTTCTAAATATCCAAGTATGGAAGAGGCTATGCCTGAGTTGTTCCAAGAGCTGAACACTATTCAACAGAAGTTGGAAGACCACTACCGTGATATGCAAGATATGGAATTTACCGTACAAGAAGGCAAACTCTGGTTCTTGCAGACTCGTAATGGTAAACGTACTGGTACTGCCATGGTGAAAATCGCTATGGACCTTGTACGCGAAGGCGTTATCTCAGAGAAAGAGGCTATCGTTCGCTGCGAACCTCAGAAGTTGGATGAACTACTCCACCCTGTTTTCGATAAAGACGCTTTGAAGAAAGCCAAAGTCATCACCCAAGGTCTTCCTGCAAGTCCTGGTGCTGCTTGCGGACAGATTGTCTTCCATGCCGACGATGCACAAGACTGGCACAACGATGGTCACCGTGTTATCATGGTTCGTATCGAAACGAGTCCTGAAGACTTGGCTGGTATGTCAGCTGCCGAAGGTATCCTAACCGCCCGTGGAGGTATGACTAGTCACGCTGCCGTAGTCGCTCGTGGTATGGGTAAATGCTGCGTATCCGGTGCAGGTGCTATCAATGTCAACTATAAGAACAAAACCGTCACTATCGAAGGTGTCACCTACAAAGAAGGCGATTATATCTCTCTTAACGGTTCAACCGGACAAGTATATGCAGGCGAAGTGCCTACTAAGGCTGCTGAACTCTCAGGCGACTTCAAAGACTTGATGGACCTATGCGACAAATACACAAAACTACAAGTTCGTACCAATGCAGATACGCCTCATGATGCTCGTGTGGCTCGTGCCTTTGGCGCTAAGGGTATTGGTCTTACCCGTACTGAGCACATGTTCTTCGACGATAAGAAGATTGTCGCTATGCGAGAGATGATTCTTGCTAAAGACACTGAAGGACGCGAGAAAGCATTGGCTAAGTTGTTACCTTATCAAAAGGCCGACTTCAAGGGTATCTTAGAGGCTATGGATGGTTGCCCAGTCAACATCCGTCTGCTCGACCCACCATTGCATGAGTTCGTTCCTCACGATCAAAAGGGGCAAGAGATTATGGCTCAAGAGATGGGCGTAAGCATCGAAGAGATTCAGCAACGTGTCAACTCCTTGGCAGAAAACAACCCAATGTTGGGTCACCGTGGTTGCCGTCTCGGTATCACCTTCCCAGAGATTACTATGATGCAGACACGCGCTATCTTGTCGGCTGCATGCGAATTGAAGTTAGAGGGCAAGAACCCAATGCCTGAGATTATGGTACCTTTGATTGGTATCCTCTACGAGTTGCAACAACAGAAAGAGGTTATCCTCAAAGTGGCAGAAGAGGTATTCGAAGAGTATGGCACAAGAGTTGAGTTCGAAATTGGTACTATGATTGAGACGCCTCGTGCTGCTTTGACGGCAGACCGTATCGCTACAGAGGCTCAGTACTTCAGCTTCGGTACCAACGACTTGACGCAGATGACCTTCGGTTATAGCCGAGACGATATCGCATCGTTCTTGCCTGCTTACCTCGAGAAGAAGATCTTGAAGGTTGACCCATTCCAGGTTCTCGATCAAAACGGTGTTGGTCAACTCATCAAGATGGCAGTCGAGAAAGGTCGTGCTGTCCGTCCAGGATTGCGTACCGGTATCTGCGGTGAGCATGGTGGTGAACCAAGCAGCGTTAAGTTCTGCGCTCGTGTAGGCATGAACTACGCATCTTGCTCACCTTTCCGTGTTCCTATTGCACGCTTAGCCGCCGCCCAAGCCGCAGTCGAAGACGAAATCTAAGGAAAAGGTAATTCCAACAAGCAGAGTGGTTTTTTAAGCCACTCTGCTTGTTTTTTTTATGTCCTCGCCGCTCACATTGCCATTTCAGAACAACAGCATCAAAGCATCCAATTATAAAACATTAGAGACGGTATTGAAAACCGTCTCTCTAAAGTAACCTACTTAATAATCAACGTTTTATATGGATATTCCAATTTTATCCTGCTAGCAAAAGAACCAATTACCTGGCGAGTAAATGGCTCATAGTCTTTTATCGTTTCAAGCATAATACCATTATTTCTTTTCATCAATTTCCACTCTTCTCTCGCTTTCAGGCGTTCATTCCCTTTATTTTTATTAACTGCTACATTTTTAATGCGATTCATAAACTTGCTTTGTAGCGATGTTAGTGCGACTGCCACTTTTTGCTTATAACCAAGGTTCGCACTATTATTTGTCCCCACCCAAAAAGCTTGTTCATCATCTTTTGCTTTGTATAGGAAACAATCTTGATTGTAATACTCAGATAGCTTGAATATCTTGTCAAAAAAGTCTGCATCTCCTTTTAGATTAACAACAAAGGAACCCTCTACTCTTTCTTCGATAGCATCTGTTACACACTCACCCACAATGTAACTATCAAGTACACCTGTAATGCCATATCCGCAACACAACATCTCGGATTTCAATTCTTTGTTTCTCTCTTTATTCTCCTGAATAGTAAAACTATCACCAACGAGTTTACCTTCTGGAATAAATGTATTACCAGTAATGTCTTTTAATCTGTTACGAGATGCGCTTATCGTTACAATATCATACAAGTCCATCCATTGAATGACCCTACTCCAACTACTCTCAAAAATCGAATCAATCTCGTTATTTATATTATCCATAGTTATTTTTTATAAAAATCATTTATCACCGCTTTTCTCCATAAATATGGACTCTGCCCCACTTTGTTAATCGTATAATCTAAAACTTTATCTTCTGAAAGTATAACACCGTTCTGCTTTTGATGTTCTACTATGTGTTTTAGGTTCTTATTGAATAACTCTTGGCACTCATTCAATATACCAGCAGAAATTGAGTACCGAAAACTCTTACCAATAATTACATATCCGTCATTCACACTTGACCTATCTTCAATCGTATCCTCGGCAACAACATAACCATTATTATGCTTGTTATAAGGCAGTGAAGGGTCCATCTTTTTCCACAACTCATTATGAACATTATCTTCCAACAATAGAACATAGACAAAACTTGCCTGCTGATATTTACCCATCAGTGTCTTAGCCGTTTCTACAGACATATTAAACACTGCAAATGAATATTCTGCTATTCCATCAAAAGCTGGAATACAAGCATAACCGCCATCTTTAATCTCTTTCAATAGACTATTCCTTACTTTATCTGTCGTAGAGGAAGAGTCTAAACTATCTACCGTAAACATTACCATGGTTTTTATGCCGTTGCAACCGCTCGTATTTGCCAAAAAGCAGTCTTTAGCTCCATCTGTGCTATTCTTTTGAGCGAACTCCTCTAAGTTGTCTTTTGTACTCATACCGTTTCCTGTTATTGTTTAGGGATGTTCTAAAAATTGCTTTTGAGATGATTTGTGGAATTTTATTTAGT
>CAYNMA010000019.1:0-12157 GCA_964398075.1 uncultured Bacteroides sp.
GGATATTTTCTCAATTTTTCTTGCACGCAGTGCAAAGGAAACACTCCGCACACAGGGCCACGGAAACAAACCATGTAAAGCGAGGGAGATGTCAATTCAGGACATGAGGTGCGACAAAAAATCTCCATAAAAATTGACATTTTTTGCGAAAAATTTGCGTGTTTGGAACGATTGTTGTACCTTTGCAGTTCAAAACTGCACCCAAATAGGGGGGGGTATTACCCCTAAGTAGTTCACAATGAGTAGGATATACGAATATCGAGCGAAAGATGTGCGTATGTCCATACTTGTGCGAGTGGCAGAAATGCGACAAAAAGGCAGCATGATGTGACAGATCGGCAGCGGCATAAGTGAGCGACGGTGAGCGACAAGATGCAGTGAGAACACACAACGAAAGTATTAAGGTATTAAGGTAAAAGAAATAATTGTAATGGCCTATCAATCAGAAATGAATTCGGCATCGGTAGGAAGCGCCTATCAGATGTATGGCTCTATGCAGACGACCTCGTCGACTATGTCGTCTGGCAGCAAATACGCACCCACGCAGCAAAACGAGGGTACATATTACACATCCGCAGATCAATACCTGCAGCAGAGTACTACGACCTACTTTGCAGGGCTCGATCGAGGATCGAACAGCATGATGTTGGCATCGGCTCGACCGACCGACCCATCTATTGGTGAGTTGGCCCCTATGGGCGATGCGCTACTCCCATTGCTGCTCTGTGCGGCAGTGTATGCAGTAGGTAAGATACTGCGTAAAATCAATCTTCGTCATTCACTCCAAAACAACTAAAAATCACACAACTATGAATACTTATAAGAATGCTTGTATCAAACAATTAGAGTTTGCGGTCGGCGTGGTGTTCACTATGCTGTTCTGCAGTATTCCTGCTAAAGCCGCTTATATAACTGTATTCCCAGGCACACCTTATGAAAAGGGCGATTGGTATGCAATGGGCGATACGGTGTCAATTGCGTTCCCGCGTGTGTCATACACCACGATCCAGCAGCAGATAACTAAGGACCAGTACGACAATCAATCGGCTACCAACCAATGGGGTGCTGAGGGTACCTACTCGACCGAGGACGGTTATTACTTCTATAACTACACGGTGCGTGATACGATCATCCTCACTTTCTCAGCTGAGCCGGATGCAAGCGGCAAATACTCCGAGATCACCGGACATCTTGCCTCGATGCACGGTGCGGCTGCCGACATCAACGATATGTGGTATATCAAAGATGCGACACCCGAAGTGGACGATCAAAACCCAGGTGTAGATAAGTATTGGCCACAGACGCGTGTCCGTATGAAAGTACAGCACCTTAAGTCGGGTAAGTGGATTGCCTACGCTGCCAATGCAAAAGGTGACCTTGTGTTGAAACTGGTGGATAGCGAAGATGCAGCTACGCCATTTGCTTACGACACAAGAACGAAGAGTGAGAACTACCACTACGGTGATTATCGTATGACCTACTTCAACCCAGTGATACCGAACATTGCGGGTAATATGTTCTATTTCGAGTCGGTGGCAGATAAGGAGATATCGTCCGTGACGGGTACTCGTAAGGGCGGCAACTATGTCAAGATGACGCGTTCGACGACCTACACTTTCCGTCTCGCGAAGTACTATAACGACTGGATGCGCTGCTTCCAGTGGAGCAAAGAACATACGCAGCACTTTAAGATTGCGGCTACCCCGTTCTCTACCGACTTCGGTTATGCCGCAGACAATGCAGCTGCACAAGCACAACAGATGACGCAGTCGTATAACATCTCGCTTATCGACTCGTGCGAACTCTACTGTAAAGCCGTTCGTATATTTAACGATTCGTTTCCTAACAAGAAGTTAAGTATCGATAATATCCAACTGGAAGCGCCAACGACTATCAGCGATGCGAGTGTCTTAGAGAACACCTACGGCATCTCCGCAAGGTTCTTCTGGGCTTCGTGGATCAATGATGCTGACAAGTATAACAAATTGAACTCTGTCCTCAAGACCAAGCAGATCGACAACACCATGTCGCAGTCGCCATATAACACCGAGACGAGCCGCGACATGATGACGATGTCCTCTGCCTCTCACAATGGGCATTGGACAGTGACCGTCACACCAAACGGCGGCAGTCCGTATAATGTTATTGACACTACCGCGCGTTATCAAGGTACGGCAATCAGTTATGCCGACCTGCTCTACTGCAACCTCGTCGATACACACAATAACGACAGTGTAGTTGCATCGTTAGGTACATCTTTCACTCGCCGTGCTTATCATGTGACGACGATAACCGATAGTCTGAAAGTGTCTATCACGCCAGAAGCGTCTCTTATGGATTCTGCAGGAGGTAGCCTTACCTTTACTGTTAAACCGATTATTGTCAACTCTACCATCCGTTACGCCGCCAACGGTGCTATCGATGAAGTGATCAGTCGCGAAGACTCTGCCATCACGATGAACGACCCTGCTATCACTGGTCAGACTATTAAACTGACGGACATGGATAACAATGATATCACAAGTCAAGTAGGCGCTTGGGTAAAGATTGATAGTACTAATACAGACCTTGCGAATAACACGATCGTACTGACCTTTGAGAAAAGTATCAATGTGAATATGCGTGGTGTCAACCTGATTATCACGGGTGAATATAAGGGTAACTCGCAGGTTCTGTCGGTCTATATCCGCCAAACGGGTACGAGCACTACAGGTACATATACCTTCAAGCACCAAGAGGGTGGATACTCAGGATATATGACCACTGCCAACAAGCGAGGTGAGTATTATCAGAAGGTTCACACTGTCGAGAAAACCGTATACTACACTTCCGGCGAGGAGATCGAGTTGATGGCGAATACGCCGAACATGGAAGCCTATTGGCGTTGGTACGACTATGACTTCGGTACCGACCCGCGTTACTATTACGATGCCGCAAACAATTTCAAAGATGCAGGCAATAGTTTCTGGATCACTGCACCACAAGATCAAAAGCGTAAAGCCTTCACGGCTATCGACAACGGCGAAGCATCTAAGGGATACTACGCAACGAAAGACACACATACTTTTCCGACTGCTAATGAATCCCAAAACTTATCCCAATGGACCAATATGATGCCTAAGATAACGGGTTGGTCGGATGAGAGCGAACATAACATTGCCCTCGATGTCTCAACCTATGCTGACTATACTATCTCTGGTACTACGATAACAGAACCTACTCTGTCGTATCGACAGATATGGCATCTGCGTCCGGCAAAAGCGATTGCCGATTCACTCGACAAGTGTACCGATGTGGACCATCCTTATGAGTCACACGAGTATATCGCACCGACAGATAAAACCGTCTATCTGGCAACGAACCTTCCACACTACCAGGCACAGCACCACCAATCCGAGTTGTGCTATTGGTTCAATGCGACTATCACAACAGAGAAGGGTGGCTCTTCCACATCAAGAAAAGGTTATAAACAAGCAGGATATAATTCATCTTATAGCGAATGTGCAACACCAAAATGGAAAGTGTCGTACGATGATGGGAAGACATGGTCTGACTTATCGAACAATTATGCTACGGGTACCGACTTCCAACAAGTAAAATCTTTAACTACACAAACCGTTGAGTATGCACTATACATTCCTAGGAGTGGCTTCCAGTATGATTCTACTTATTATAGCAGAGGAAGAAAGCGAACTGCTACCATTACAGTCAAACCTACCTGCAACAGAGACATCTACCTTGCACGGTTCAAGGTGACCTATGTTAGTTCGTCTACTTATGGCCCATCGGAAACAGCCCTTATCACCGACGAGCAGATAGCCAAGAGTTATAACGAGTTGGCAAAGCAAGACTTTAACTTCGGAACTGTAGCAGGTAGTCTATCTACCACACAAGAGGTGTACTATACCAAGCCTTTAGACCCAGAAAACTCTACCTTCGGTTTTACCTATTTGAATGAAAATGGCTATCCGCAAAAGAATCGTGTAGACCCTTTAGAGAAGTCTACGAAAAAATTCCCATACTGGGGTGAGTACTGCTTGGTGAATATGATTGATGGTAACCACAGTTGGACTATGTCCTCGCAACATGGTGGTGCCGCCAACGGATATATGCTATATGTCGATGGTAAACAACAGCCTGGTTTGGCAGCCACCATCTCAACCGACGCACAACTATGCTCCGGACAACAGATGTACTGCTACGCTTGGGTAGCAAATGCTGCTACAAACAATACAAAACCTGTTCTTCGCTTCGATGTACAAGGCCGACAGACCAACGACGCAGAGTGGACCTCCGTGGCATCGTTCTTCGTTGGCGAATTAGAGTATGGTTACAATAATAAAGACTATACCAAATGGCAACAAGTCAACTTCCCAGTACTTGCAGCCGAGAGTTATGCCCATACTCGTATTGCTATCTACAACTTCGCCAATAGTGGTCATGGTAACGACTTCCTCGTGGATGATGTCTGCCTCTATGCATCGAAGTTGCCGTTGACCGCATACCAAGCCTTCACGACCTGTAAGGTAAAAAACATGGAGGTGGCAGTGGCTCGTATCGACTACTCGAACATGGCATCGAGCGGTAGTAACCAGACCTTGTACTACACCTTCATGAACACGAAGAGTGATACCGCTATTCATGCCGTATACCACTATCCTGATAACTGGACTGGAACGACATCCGACAAGCATGGGGTGATCTATGTACCTAAAAAAGGGTACGACCCAACCAAATCGGGCGATAGTGACTATCAGACCAACAGTGGTATTGCAGGTGTCGATGAGACGAAGATGGTATATGCTTCCGCCAGTCAGATACTCGACTCGCTCGAGACGGTCTACCTCAACGATACCCTCCCAGGACATACCGTACAAGACGGTTATACACTAAAGGGATATGTGAAGACCAGTGATGATGATGGTGACCGTTATATCATGTATGTGGCGCACCTCATCAACGATAAGTTCATGCCATCGTCTGCCACCTATCAGTTGGCGATGGCGACCTCGGAAGCCGACCTTGCTCACCCTGAGTGCTCTATGAGTGCCGACCTGCCTCTATCGAACAAGACGAACATCGCTTTCAACGGTTCGACCGACCCGACGGTAGGTGCCTGCGCCAACGGATTATATCCTGTCACGGTAAGGGTGAACAACACCGTAGAGATCAATGGTGCATCCGTTAACCTTGTAGGCATCGCTAAAGCCGACTGGTTACTCGGATACGACTTCGATGATGCTTATATCTCCGAACTCAATAAGACCGATGCTGAGAAGGCTAAAGCCGATGGGAAGTTCGAGGCTAAGTATGGTTATGCCCGTGGTAAGATACAAGATGCTCTCAGCGAGTTGCGCCGTTACACCAACCACTCGAACTATACGGCACAGAATGTCGATGAGATCGTCTTAGATACCGTGACAGCAGGGACAAACGATACAGTACATATCCTGCTCAAGGAGCACTACAACATCATCAAGGACCTCTGCGACCGTGGTCTGCTCAGTCTCTATAAAGACTCTGACGCGTTCTATATGAGAGCAAAAGATACGATCCGTTTCTGGGTGTATCCAATCCCTGGTACGGCAAAGGTGACCTATCATGATGCAGTCAATAATAAGGATACGGTATACACCCTCGATAACTGCTCGAACAATTCTTTCTTGCGTGGATTTACGGATGCGAGTGAATACGAGGCAAATGTGTCACCTATCAAGTTAGTCGACATGACTGCGGACCAGAAGCATGCTGTACCTCGTGTGCGTGTTGCCGCAAGTCAAGTGAACAAGGGCTTCAAGATACCTATCTCCGATATATCATCAAAAACCGTCTTTGGTTGGGACTCGTGTCGTGTGATATCAACAACCGACCCTGCTGTGCAAGATAGTATGGCTAAGAACCCGAACTTTAGTATGCGTTATACGCAGGATATCTACTACTACGATATCCTCAAAAAAACGAGCAGTAAGGCATACTACAAAGCAGGCGACTCTATCACGTTCAAGCCTATCGATGCTGACCATGTAAAAGACATGATATATCGTCATGACAACGATAATAATACTCAGTGGACCAATGGTCACCCTGGTTTCCAGAAAGCCAACACTACCACGATGCGTCCTGGGTATGAGTATACGATGCAGGCCACGCTGTTGAATCAAGCAGGTGCCAACTATGAAGGCAGTTGCCCTATTGGTAATGTCTACTTCACGGTTATCGTAGTGCCTGACACGGTGGTATGGACGCCTGTGACCGACTATTGGGGTGATGACCAGAACTGGCAGGCTATCATCAACGGCAAGAAAGTGAACATGGGTTATGTGCCACTCGCCGAGACCGATGTAGTGATACCTACTCTGTCGTCGACCAACGAGCGACTCTATCCTTTCCTCTGCGATAGTAACTTCTACCCGATGGATGCGCACTATGTTCCGGCTAAGTGCCACAAGATACACTTCTGCTCGAACACGGCTATGCTCGACCAGCATGTATTGAGTTACGACTCTGTCTATGCCGACATGTCGGTGAAGGCAGGTACATGGAACCTCGTGGCTATGCCGCTGCAAGGCGTAGTGAGTGGCGACTTCTTCGTGCCACACACGGGTGACTACACAAATGCTACCAACGAAGAGAGTACAGCACACTTCACCGTGAGTGGCTTCAAAGGCTCGCGCGATGGACAGACTGCCGGCTATGCTGCATGGAGCCGCTACTACAACGACTCGGTGGCTACCGAACACTATAATGCATACGATGGTACCTTCTCTGAGTCGTACAACCTATTCACGCAAGCCGCTTCCGAGTCGGAAGGCTTCCTCATGGCTGCCTCTAACTCGGTAAGTAAGACGATCGATCCATGCCACGGTTTTGAGTTGGGCGTTTGGGGACCGAATAACGACAAGAACGAGAACATCACTATCCGTCTGCCGAAACCGGATACGGAGTATGGTGAGTACTTCGAAGGAGCGGTGAAGAGAACAGTCAATGTAAGTACTGCTCGTACGAACGCACATAAGTTTGCTTTCACGCCCGACAAGAACGGCGAGATGAAGGTGACATTACATAACGAAGTGGCAAGTCCGTACTTCCTCTTCGGTAACCCGACCATGGCGTATATCGATGCCGAGTCGTTCTACTACCGCAACTCCAGTGTCCTTGAGTCGTACTTCTGGACACTCGAAGGCGACCAGTGGGTACCTCACTCTGGTAAGTTAGTAACCTACGAGAACCGTTTCGTCAAACCGTTCCGTGCGGCAATGGTTTATGCGCGTGGTGATAAATTGAGAGACCTCACCTTGACGCTCTCGACGCAAGACCTTGCGATATCGTATATACAAGGTGCACGTAACAACTACACCGATGCTAAGCACGGTACGCCAGGTGATCAAGGCACCACCGGCAAAGTGGCTAAACGCCGTCTCAGTAGTGCCAACGGTCACTATCTCAACAACGGACTGATGCATATCGATGCGTTTATCCGTCCAACCGACGAGCGTGAGGCTACGGCATTGGCTAACTTCGACCTCGTGGCTACCGACTTTGCCAACGACGGATACGACATCTCGGAGGATGTACCGTTCTTCTCGGTCAACATCAAGGACGATGGTACCACCCTGAGTGGTGCTTCGGAGATGAACATCTACTCGGTGGTAGGAACCAAGAAAGTGTCGATCGATGTGCGTGAACAGATAGGCGTTGTGCCACTCGGCTTTGTAGTAAGCAACGACCTGCGCAACACCGATGGCGGTAAGATGCGACTCTACTTCACGCTGACCGACTGGACCGACGAGTGCTACCTGATCGATACAGAGAAAGGCACGCAGACGCGTATCACCAACGGTACGGAACTGTACCTCGATATACCAACCAACAACGCGATGCGTTATTACATCCAAGGTCCGAAGAACGAGAGCGAGGAGGACCACGAGGCTACCGACACGGAGACTATCTCGAGCGATAAGGCAGACGCTGCATCGTCGATCTTCATCTACTCGGAGAACGCAGGGTATGTCGATATCGTAGCCTCATCGGCTATCGCAGAGGTTCGCCTCTATGATGTGGTGGGACGACTGGTGAGCGAACGCACCGTGACCAACAATACACCAATACTCTCGATGCCTGCTCCGGAAGGGATACTCCTCACGGAGGTCACCCTCAAGAACGGAACACGAGGGGTGGAGAAAGTGATTGTACGATAACAAAAAAGGCTGCTCAGATGAGCAGCCTTTTTTGTTGTTGGTTTATTAGTTTATTGGTTGATTAGTTTATGGTTGGGTGGTTGATTAGTTGAAGAGTGTTTGTCTAGAGCATCTAGAACTTCTAGAGCATCTAGAACTTCTAGAGCATCTAGAGAATCTAGAGAATCTAGTCCTTCTAGCCTTCTTTACCGCAAAAATACAAAACGATTTGCCACAAAAACACAAAACAAAATGCCACAAAAACACAAAACGTCTTGTGTATATCATTTATTATCAATACCTTTGCAGCGAAATAAAAAGTATGCTTTATGGACTATATTTTTCGGATGCAAGATGACCTACTCCAAGAGCAGTTGGAGTGCAGTGGTGCCGTATTGATAGAGGGCCCTAAGTGGTGTGGTAAGACCACGACAGCCACGCAGCAAGCGCGCAGTGTGCTTCGACTGCAAGACCCTAGTACGCGCGACAGTCTGTTAGCCACAGCAAGCATCAAGCCCTCGTTACTTCTAAAAGGCGAGACGCCTCGGTTGATCGACGAGTGGCAGATAGCCCCTCAACTGTGGGACGCTGTGCGTGTGGAGGTAGACGATCGACAAGAGATGGGGCAGTTTATCTTGACAGGATCGAACAGTGTTGACCCTAGCAAGATCATGCACAGCGGCACAGGGCGTATTGCACGGCTGAAGATGTACCCAATGAGTCTATTGGAGTCGCAGGAGTCGACAGGTGTCGTTTCACTAAAAGCGCTCTTCGATAACCCGATGATGGATATCGACGGTGCAGAGTCGAAGATGACGATTGAGCAACTGATCTTGGCTGCCTGCCGTGGCGGATGGCCTGCCGCCGTGACGGCAAAGAGCGACAGAGCCAAACTGATGGTGGCAAAGAACTATCTGGACAGTCTATGTGCCACGGATATCTCCACCATCGATGATACCAAACGCGATGGCACTATCACGCGTGCTTTGCTGCGCTCCTATGCACGCAACATTTCTACTCTGGCTAAGACCAACAGTCTGCAGAAAGATATTGTGGCGAACTATGCCTCTATCTCGCTACCGACGATTGACTCGTATCTGCGAGCCTTGCAGCGACTATATGTGATCGAAGATATGCCGGCATGGTGTCCAGCAGTGCGTTCTGCATCAGCCATGCGCAGCGGTGTGAAGCGCGAGTTTTGTGACCCATCGATCGCCGTAGCAGCCTTAGACCTTTCGCCCGAGATGCTACAGATGGATCTGAAGACCTTCGGGTTTATCTTTGAGACGATGGCTGTTCGAGACCTGCGAGTCTATTCGCAACGTCTACGAGGGTCTTTGGCTTATTATCACGACCGCTACGACCTTGAGGCAGACGCCGTATTGCATATAGCCGATGGTCGTTTTGCGCTGATTGAGATAAAACTGGGAAGCCGAGAGATAGAAGAGGGTGCAGAGCATCTGATCACTTTGCGGAACTTAATCCGTGAGCATAACGAGAAAGAGAAACAGATGCCTATTCGAGAACCCGACTTGATGATTGTTCTCACGGGAGGGACTATGGCATATACACGAGCAGATGGTGTAAAGGTGATACCGCTGGCATGCTTGAGAGACTGAGCAAAAAAGGCTGCCATGTTATTATTGGTTTATTAGTTTATCAGTTTATTAGTTTAGGAGAAGTTGAATTAGTTGAGGGTTGTTTATGAGTTTAGGGGTTTTGTGTTTACGCGTTGTTGAGTGGGTTGAGTGGGTTGAGTTGGTTGAGGATTTAGTGTTGAGAGCAGTGGAGAGTTGTTAGTAGAGAGTCGGGTTTGCTAGAACTTCTAGTTCTTCTAGAGAATCTAGTTTTTCTAGAATAGATAGAACAAACTATCCCTACTAGATTAGATCATCTAGTAGGGATAGTTCTTGTTTTTAACCGCGAGCGAGGCGCCCGCGTACCCATGGGTTGCGTATGCCCGCGTCCCCAGGGTTATTGCTTAGCGTTCATACCTTCTTTCCACTTGCTTTTGGTGGGGGCAATGACCTCTTTGTCGGCAATAGCGGTTACGTTCTGTATGGCTTCTTTGACCTTCTTGGCTGTGCTCTTGACGGTCTCTTTGACGGTGTCGACGATGTCGGCTTTCTCTACCCAACAGAGTGCATCACCCTTGGTGGCTACTGCACCTTGCTCCTTATCGATAGCAACGATGCGGCAGTGGTCGTAGGCGGTGATAGGCTCTATGCCGTGTTGTGTCTGCAGGTAACAGATGACTTCTCCCTTAGCGAAGAGTGTACCGAAAGCAGGAGCGTGGCTATCCTCATTGTAATCAAGTTCCCAGAGTACTTTACCTGCCTGAGTTGCCTCAACGGGTTCACTATTCGGATGCAAGATAGCGCGTTTGTCGGCAGCCGAGATGAAGGTTACTTGCTGTCCACCCTTAGCGGCTTTCTCCATACGTTCGAGCAGGTCTTTGTTGAACTGTTCCTTGGCTTGACCGGACTTATACTCACGATACTGCTTCTCGTGCATAGCAAACTCAAAGAGTTCCTCGTCGTCTTGTCCACGGTCCCAGCCTTGTTTCTCCATCTCTTCGATGAAGTGAGGCAGTGCGTCCGGATAGAGCGCTTGTGGGTCATCGGTGTAGAATTCGAGACCTTTCTCCTTGGCGAGTTCGACTATCTCCGGTGCAAGTTCTCCAGGCAGTTTACCCGACTTGCCAAGAATCATACCCCACATAGCAGGGTCCATGCGTGTGAACGGCTTCTCGCCCATGGAGCGAGAGAAGAGGTTCATCAATGCAGCATTCTTGACATACTGCGAGAACGGCGTTACAAGACACGGCGTGCCGAGCATCGGCCATATACGCTGTACCTCTTCGAAGAGTTCGACGAGCAGTTCGTCTTCGTTGAGTGTCTTCTCGCCACGCTTAGCAAGGTTGGCGTTGATAGCGGCGTGCATGCCTTTGAGGTCTGCCATGAGGGAACCCATCATGCCGCCAGGTAGTCCGCAACCAACGAGCAGGGATGTCATCTTGGAGTTACGTGGGTCTATCCAGTAGCCGAGAAAGTCGTCGATGAAAGACTGCGTGAGACTGCGTGCCTCCATGTAGGCCTTCATGTTGATGTCCTTAACGAGGAAGCCAGCGTCACGGAGCATGGCTTGGATAGTGATGACATCCGGGTGTACCATACCCCAACTGAGGGGTTCCATGGCTACATCGAGCACATCGCCACCGGCTTTAGCTACTTCGAGCATGGAAGCAACCGAGAAGCCTGGGCCTGTATGACCGTGGTATTGTATGATGATATCTGGGTGTTTCTCCTTGATAGCAGCAACGATAGTGCCGAGCATTGCGGGACGTCCAATACCTGCCATGTCTTTGAGACATATCTCTTGTGCGCCACCGGCTATGAGTTGTTCAGCAAGGTTGATATAGTACTCGGCGGTGTGTACCTTCGAATAAGTGATACACATCGTGGCTTGTGCGGTCATGCCAGCCTCTTTTGCCCAACGGATAGATGGGATGATATTGCGGGGGTCGTTTAGACCACAGAAGATACGCGTGATATCAACACCTTGTGCGTGCTTTACCTTGTACATGAGTTGTCGTACATCGGCAGGTACGGGGTTCATGCGCAGTCCATTGAGACCGCGGTCAAGCATGTGGGTCTTGATGCCTGCCTCGTTGAAAGGCTTTGTGAAGGTACGCACGGCTTGGTTAGGGTTCTCGCCGTAGAGGAGGTTGACTTGCTCCATAGCACCGCCGTTGGTCTCGACACGGTCGAAGCAGCCCATGTCGATAATGACAGGTGCAATCTTTGCCAACTGGTCCTTGCGGGGGACATACTTTCCGCTACTCTGCCACATGTCACGATAGACAAGTGAGAATTGGATTTCTTTCTTCATATTAGATGTCATTATTTTGCTTGTTGTTTGGTTGAATTTTACCGGCTGCAAAGATACGAAGAATTGCGGGATGATGCAATGAATGATTG
>CAYNMA010000019.1:12257-27002 GCA_964398075.1 uncultured Bacteroides sp.
TCTAGATGTTCTAGATGTTCTAGATGTTCTAGAATAGGCATAGTATTTGTGGAAAATCGAAAAATGTAGTACCTTTGCAAGGCTTAATTTGCAAGGCTTAATGTATAACAAAGCCATTAGGCATAAGTGTATAACAAGAAGTATAAGACTATGTACAAGAAGTATAAGACTATGTATAAGAAAGGATTATGTGTGATTATGGCGATGGTGTTCTGCTGCATGGCATTGCAGGCTGAGACGGCGGAGACACGGTTGCTGTCGCTTAATAAGAAGAACACCACTCTTGTGGCACCTTTCACAGAGAAGAAAGTGCTGCCTAAGTTGAAGAAAGAAACCAAGAAAGAGGGTCAGTTATACTTCGCTTCGCCCGATGCGCTCTCGATGCGCTACAGCGACCCTGATGGGGATGTCACTCTCATCAAAGACGGTGGTTTCTCGGTTCGCCGTAACGGCAAGGTGCAGAAGTTTTCGATGAAGAGTGAGAACTCGCAGATGCGTCTATTGCGCGACATCTTGCTCTACAGTTTCCGTGGTGATATACAAGGAGTAGCCACTCGCTGCAATGCATCGATCGAGAGCAGCGAGAGTGCCACACAATACTCGTTCACCATCACCAAGAAAGACAAAGTGAAGGTGGGCGTATGTATCATCAAGTTGGTATACGACAAGAAGACGGGTGCTATTGTGTCGCTTTGTCTTGAGGAGTTGAATGGCAACTACACGATCTATGAGACGAGTCATGCTGCTTGCAACAAGACTATTCCTTCGGATGTGTGGGTAATCGAATAACGATGAGCAACGATCTATACCCTACTCCACCGAAGAGGCGTTGGCTACCCTATCTGGCCATCATCATAGCGATGATGATATGGGGTGCGTCGGGCATTGCTACGAAGACTGCCCTTGAGACGCTTCGTCCTGTGACGCTGGTCACTTGTCGGTTCACCATGGCAGTAGTCTTGATGCTGCTTATTGGGTTGGTCTCGAAGCGCCTGCAGCGCGTGAAACGGAAAGACATTTTACTATTCCTCTTGGCAGGGTTTGTGCAGCCGGTGTGCTATTATATCTTTGAGACGTTCTCGTATAAGATGCTCTCATCGCCTACGATAGCCGAGGTGTTGCTGTCAACCAGTCCTCTCTTAGCCCCACTCTTTGCCTACGTCTTGATTCATGAGCGGGTGACACGGTACAACATCGTGGGTATCCTCATCTCGGGTGCAGGTGTGTTGCTGATGGTGCTTATTGGCAATGCAGACTTCTCTATCGGTTCACCGTGGGGGATATTGTGGGCATTCCTTGCTGTATCGGCTGCGGTGCTCTACACGATACTCCTTCGTAAGATCCCGTCACGCTACAGCAGCCTCAGCATTGTGTTCTATGTGCAGTTGTCATCGCTACTGTTCTTCATTCCGATGTTCTGCATCATCGACCTACCTACGATGGACTGGGCAGTGTTCACGCCTAAGACGATAGGTGCGGTGTCGTACCTTGCTCTTTGTGCATCGGTGATTGCTTTTATCTTATTCTGCTACACGGTGCGGCGGATAGGCGTGACGCGCGCCAATGCTTTCAACAACATACGACCGGTGTTCACGGCACTGTTCATGCTGCTACTCTTTGGTGAGCAACTACCATGGGTGAGCATTGTGGGCATGGTGCTGGTTATTGCGGGATTGTTTGTTTGTCAATACGAAAAGAAGTCATAACTCGTAAACTGTTATGGGATGTTCTAAAAATTGCTTTTGAGATGATTTGTGGAATTTTATTTAGTAGATGGTTGGCTTGAACGAAGGAGCAATGTGGACATTGTGACTGAGTGAAAGTCAAGCAGATACAAATAAAAAAACACAAAGCACTCAAAAAGAGGAGAAACATCCCAATTAGAAACAAAATATTGAAACGTGGAATTTTTAGAACATCCCTTATACCGATGAGACGCTTACCCTACTCTATCCTTCTTGCTCTGCTGATGCTGACTGGATCGGTTCAGGCTCAGTCGCCTAAGCGAGAAATGCGCGCAGCGTGGATAGCGACTGTCGCTAATATTGATTGGCCCTCTCAAGAGGCTATCGGACATACCGAGTTACAGAAAAAAGAGTTGATCGATATACTTGACCTATTGCAAGAGATGCACTTCAATGCAGTAGTCTTTCAGGTTCGCCCCACTGCCGATGCTCTCTATGAGTCGGATCTGGAGCCGTGGTCGAACTGGTTGACTGGTACACAAGGTCAGGACAACGACACGCACTACGACCCTTTGGCATTCCTTACGGAGGAGGCGCACCGTCGTTGCATCGATGTGCATGTGTGGCTCAACCCTTACCGTGTGACCCATGGGTTTGGCGTCAAGGACTTGGCGGATATGCATATCTACCATCAGCACCATGAGTGGTTTGTGGAATATGGCAAGAAGTATTATTTTGACCCAGCGTTACCACAGACGCGCGACTGGCTAAATACGGTGGTAGCAGACATCGTTACTCGTTATGATATCGATGCTATTCACTTCGACGACTATTTCTATCCTTACCGTGTGAAGAACGAGGAGTTTCCTGACACTGCCAGTTTTCGGCAGTACTCGCGTGGGTTCACCAACAAAGCCGACTGGCGGCGCGATAATGTGAATCTCGTTATCGAGCAGTTGCAGCATACTATCAAGAGCATCAAGCCGTGGGTTGAGTTTGGTATCTCGCCTTTTGGTGTATGGCGCAATGCTTCGTTGGACCCCGAGCGGGGCAGCCAGACCCAAGCCGGTGTGCAGAACTACGACGACCTCTATGCAGATATACTCTTGTGGTTGGAGCGAGGTTGGATTGATTATGTGGCGCCTCAACTCTATTGGGAGATAGGTAAGAAAGCGGCAGACTACGAGGTGCTGGCTCGTTGGTGGAAGGATCACTGCTACGGCAAGAATCTCTATATAGGGCATTATGCCAGTCAGTTAGGTAATAAGAAAGCGGCAGAGGCGTGGCGTCGTCCTAATGAGGTATGCCGTCAGATTGCGCTCAACCGTACGATGCCCGAGATTGACGGGTCGGTCTTTTACTCGATGCAGGCGTTGCAGCACAACTGGCAAGGTATGATTGATAGTCTACAGAACAACTACTATCGTCATTTTGCGCTGCCCCCTATCAATCGCAATCTGCGTGACGAGATTTCGCTTTCTCCTACCAACCTGCAGCGTAACGACTCCGTCCTTTCGTGGGACAGCGTTCACGCCGAGGGCGGCAAAGAGGCGATCTACTATGTGGTGTACGTCTTTCCTACCGAGGGGAGCGTAGACTTCAATAACGCAGCCTATATAAAGGACATCACTACCGAGTGTCATTCAACGATAGACCCGAGTGTGGAGGCTATCTATTGCGTTACGGCAATCAATCGATATAAACAGGAGAGTTTACCGTGTATCTTAGTCAACTGAATATATTAGATTATAAGAACATCTCGCAGGCGGAACTGACGTTCACGCCTAAACTGAACTGTCTGATAGGGATGAACGGCATGGGTAAGACCAATGTCATTGATGCCATCTACTATCTCTCTTTCTGCAAGTCGGCTTTCAACAGCGTTGATTCGATGAATATCCGGCACGAGGCCTCATTTTGTATGTTGCAGGGGGTGTATAGGGATATGCCTACTCCTGACGGCGAGGAACAGATCAGTTGCGGTATAAAAAGGGGCGTTAAGAAGCAGTTCCGCAGGGGTAAGAAAGAGTATAAACGGCTGATGGACCATATAGGTTTGTTGCCGCTGGTGTTGGTCTCGCCTCACGACAAGAACCTCATTGACGAGGGCAGCGAAGAACGCAGGCGATTCGTTGACGGGGTCATCTCTCAATGTGATAAGGTGTATCTGCAGCACTTGCTGGATTATAACATGCTCATCAAGCAGCGCAACAGCCTACTCAAACAGATAGCAGAGCACGGCGAGCAATGGCATACGGAACTGGCAGCGCAGAGCGATGTGTTAGACATACTGGAGATGCAACTCACGGAGCATGCACAGTATATCTTCTCTACTCGATCGGCATTTATTGGTGAGTTTATCCCTGTGTTCCAAGAGATACATTCGTATATCACCGATGCGCAGGAGGAGGTCACTCTGACATATCGTTCGCAGTTGCAGGAGCGTGAACTGATGCTGGCGTTTCGCAATACGCGCGAGCGAGATGTGCTATTAGGTTGGACCTCGCAGGGGATACATAAGGACGACCTTGACATGTATCTCGGGCAATGGATGATTCACAATGTGGGGAGCGAGGGACAAAAGAAGACTTACATTATGGCGTTGAAGTTAGCCCAAGCGGAGTACCTCAGCCGGCACGTCGCTTCAGCCACGGAGGGAGAGCAGAAGCCTATTCTTCTTCTTGACGACATCTTTGATAAGTTAGACGGCGAGCGTGTGGAGCGGATTATCCGCTTGGTAGGGTCTGATCGCTTCGGGCAAATATTCTTCACCGACACCAATCGGGAGCACCTACTCGACTTGTTGCAACCACTCAAGGAAGAGTGTGCTGTGTTCTTCGTGAGTCATGGCGAGGTGACGAAGCAGTCGATCTAAAGCAAAGGGGTGCTGATACATAAGGGATGTTCTAAAATTTGCTTTTGAGATGATTTGTGGAATTTTATTTAGTAGATGGTCGGCTTGAACGAAGGAGCAATGCGAGCATTGTGACTGAGTGAAAGTCAAGCAGATACAAATAAAAACCACAAGGCACTCAAAAAGTGGAGAAACATCCCAGTTAGAAACAAAAGAACGAAACGTGGAAATTTTAGAACATCCCATAACAGAAAGGGAACAAAGAAAACAACAGAACGACAACTAAACGACAATGAATGAGTTTTTAGAGACAGAAGAAAAGATTGTGACATTACTCAAGACCGTGTTTGATCCGGAGATACCGGTGAACATATACGATTTGGGATTGATCTACAAAGTGGATTTGCAGGACGGTGGTGTGCTGAATATAGACATGACACTCACGGCTCCCTCGTGTCCGGCAGCGGACTTCTTGATGGAAGATATACGGCAGAAGATGTTGTCGATCGATGGCGTGAAGGAGGTGAATATCAACCTCGTCTTTGAGCCTGCGTGGGACAAAGATATGATGTCCGAAGAAGCCAAACTGGAGTTGAACATGATGTAGTTTGCTCGATGATTTATTTTCTTTCAGACTCTCATATAGGGTCTCGTGCACTACCGAATATGCGAGCCCACGAGCATCGATGTTGTGAGATGCTGCGTCGGTTGAGCGAGGACGCTACGGAGATCTACCTTTTGGGCGATGTCTTTGATTTTCGCTTTGAGTATTTCTGGCATCGCAAAGAAGAGTATACGGAGTATCTCGACACCTTGCGTGCACTAACGGCACGGGGTATCCGCATCCACTATTTCACTGGCAATCACGATCTGTGGTTGTTTGGTCGTCTTGAGAAGGCGACAGGTATCACGGTTCATAAAGACACGCTTGAGACTACAATCAATGGCAAGCGTTGTTTGTTGGCACATGGCGACGGCATCGGACCCAGTGACTTGATGCAACACTATCCGAAGGAGATACAGCGGAAGATTGGTCGTTTCATGCGTCTTCGTCGTGTGTTTCACAGTCCGACCTGTCAGTTTCTTTTTCGTCTATTGCCCCCGCAGTGGGGCGATGCTTTTGGGTATGAGTGGGCAAGGCGGAGTCGACTTAAAGAGATTGCGCATCCAGTGGGATACAAAGGGGAGTCGCAGGAGGAGTTGGTGTTGTTTGCCAAAGAGATGGAGGCGAGTCGGCACTTCGATTATTATATATTCGGTCATCGTCATATCGAGTTAGACCTGCAACTCGCCACTCGTGCGCGTGTGATTATCTTGGGCGACACTTTTAAGCAGTGGACTTATGCGCAGATGAACGAGACAGGTGAGATTACGCTTTTGAATTACGAATAACAAACAATAGAGAACAATGCATAGTAGAGAGGAGCAGTTGCAGGCGTTTGACCGCTTGCTGACGATCATGCAAGAGTTGCGTGAGAAATGTCCATGGGACAAGAAACAGACCTTCGAGTCGTTACGTCAGAACACGATAGAGGAGACCTACGAGTTGGCATCTGCCATCATTAAGCAGGACATGCAAGAAGTGAGCAAGGAGTTAGGGGATGTGTTGCTTCATGTGGTGTTTTACGCACAGATGGGGAGCGAGAAGGGGTCGTTTGACATTGCGGATGTGTGCAATCAACTATGCGACAAGTTAGTGTTCCGTCACCCTCATATCTATGGTGAGGTGCAGGCGACGACCGCTGAAGAGGTGACGCAGAATTGGGAGGACATCAAACTTAAGGAGAAGGGGGGTAATAAGACTATCTTAGGTGGTATACCGGAGAGTTTGCCGTCTCTGGTGAAGGCATACCGCATACAGGACAAAGCGAGCAATGCGGGCTTTGACTGGGAGGAACGCAGTGCAGTTTGGGATAAGGTGCGCGAGGAGATAGGTGAGTTTGAGGAAGCGCTGGAGAACGGTAGTGCAGCGGATCAGGAAGGCGAGATGGGCGATATTCTATTCAGTCTGGTTAATGCGGCACGGCTTTATCATATCAAGCCAGATAATGCGTTGGAGCGCACCAACTTGAAGTTTATCCAGCGGTTCAATTATATCGAGTCGCAGGCGAAAGCGCAGGGCAAGGGTCTTCATGAGATGACGCTTGCTGAGATGGAGGAACTTTGGGAGGAGGCGAAACGGATTTGATTTGACAATTGGACAATTTACAATTGGACAATTTAGCCATTTACAATTGGACAATTTGCGCGCCTATTTTTTAGGCGAATTCTTCTACGTCTTTAGCGGTGATGGTGTCGCTTGAGAGAATAATCAATCTCTCAACGACATTGCGCAGTTCTCGTATGTTTCCGTGCCAAGTGCGTTGTTGGAGCGCATCGACGGCGTCTTGTGCGAATTTCTTTCGTGCCCAACCTTGCTCTTGACAGATCTGCTCAACAAAATAGTCAATGAGTAGCGGGATATCCTCTTTTCGTTCGTCGAGTGTGGGGACATGGATAGGAATCACATTGAGGCGGTGAAAGAGGTCCTCTCGAAAGTTTCCGTTTTCTATTTCTTTTTGCAAGTCTTTATTGGTGGCTGCGAGAACTCTCACATTCACTTTTATTGACTTATCGGAACCTACGCGGCATATCTCATTCTCTTGCAAGACGCGTAGCACTTTTGTTTGTGCGGCGAGGCTCATATCGCCGATCTCATCAAGAAAGAGTGTACCGCCATCGGCCTGCTCGAATTTTCCTATTCTTTGCTTTATGGCGGAGGTGAAAGCACCTTTCTCATGCCCAAAGAGTTCGCTCTCGATCAGTTCGGAGGGTATAGCGGCGCAGTTGACTTCTACCATAGGTTGCTGTGAGCGGTGGCTTTGCGCATGTATGAGGCGGGCAACGACTTCCTTTCCGGTACCGTTGGCACCAGTGATGAGAACACGTGCTTCTGTTGGTGCGACTTTATTGATGAGGTCTCGCACATGTTCGATGCCTGCGCTGTTTCCTACCATTTGGAACTTGGAGGAGATCTTATGCTTCAGCACTTTTGTTTCTTGCACGAGAGACTTCTTGTCGAGTGCATTTTTGACGGTGATGAGGAGTCGGTTGAGGTCAACAGGCTTTTCGATAAAGTCGAAGGCTCCACCTTTGATGGCTTCGACAGCGGTCTCGATGTTTCCGTGTCCGGAGATCATGACGATGGGAGCCTCTACTTCTTCTTGATGGAGTTTAGCGAGGACCTCGAGTCCGTCCATTTCGGGCATTTTGATATCCGAGAAAATGAGGTCGTAGGTAGTATTGAGCGCCATTTGTACGCCCGACTTGCCGTTTTCGGCTAAGTCGACTTTATATCCTTCGAATTCGAGGATATCTTTCATTGTGTTACGGATACTTCGTTCGTCGTCAATGACCAGGATGTGTGCCATGTCTTTATTCGTTTTCTCAGCCATGATGAAGCAAGAATTGTGCCACTCAAGAGATAGGAGATGAATAGCGAGGTTCTACGGGAAAAGTTGTTCTCTTGTATAATATAGTCGGCTGCAAAGATAGGAATAAATATGGAACAAAGCAAGAGTTTTCCTTAAATTTATTCAAATTGGGGTTTATTTTGCTAAGAAAATGATAGCAGTTCAGTTTTGAGGTGGTTCGAAGGTGATTCGAAGGTGATTCGAAGGTGGTTCGAAAATGGGTTTGACCCTACCTTAAATTAATTTTATGTAATTTGCCGGTGTGACCTGAGAACTACCTGAGAACTACCTGAGTTCTACCTGAGTTCTACCTGAGAGGTAGGGGGGGTATTGGTTTAGGAGTTGAGGAGTTTAGGAGTTTAGGAGAAGTTTAATTGGTTTAATTTGTTTATTGGTTTATGCGTTTTGTGTTTACACGTTGTTTAGTGGGTTGAATTAGTTGAGGGTTTAGGGTTAGGGTTGAGAGTTGAGAGGCTAGAAGATCTAGTTTTTCTAGAGGTTCTAGTTTTTTGAGAGGTTAGTCTTTGAGGAGGTCGGGTCTGCGGTCTTTGGTGTGTTGGAGGGATTGTTCGTACATCCAGTCGTCGATTTTGGCTTGATTGCCAGAAAGGAGGATATCGGGTACGCGCCAGCCTTTATATTCGGCGGGTCGTGTATAGACACCGGCTTCTAAGAGTCCGTCTTGAAAACTATCGCTCAGTGCGCTGGTCTCGTCGCCGAGTGCACCAGGTAGGAGTCGCACGATGGCATCGGTCATGATAGCGGCAGGCATCTCGCCGCCGGTGAGGACGAAATCGCCGATAGTATATTCTTTTGTGATGAGATGGTCGCGTACTCGTTGGTCGACGCCTTTATAGTGTCCGCAGAGAATGATGATGTTCTCTTTGAGCGAGAGAGCATTGGCTTCGTGCTGTGTGAAGCGTTCGCCATCGGGTGCGGTAAAGATAATCTCGTCGTAGTGTCGTTGCGAAGTGAGGAAACTGATGGCACGGTCGATAGGTTCTACTTGCAGTACCATGCCGGCGCCAAAGCCGAAGGCATAGTCGTCGACCTTGCGATGCTTATCGAGGGTGAAGTCACGGAGGTTATGTACATAGATTTCAGCGAGTCCTTTCTCTTTGGCACGTTGAACGATAGAGTGGTTGAGTGGTGACTCAAGGAGTTCTGGGCAAGCGGAGATGATATCGATACGCATGATGATGAAGGATTAGTTGAATTATGGAACAGGGTCGTATCCGCTACCTCCCCAAGGGTGGCATCGTAGGATACGTTTGATGCCGAGCCATGCACCTTTGAATATACCATATTTCATGACGGCTTCGACCATATACTGGCTGCAGGTTGGGGTATAGCGGCAGGACGGCGGCGTGAGGGGCGATATGCAGTAGCGGTAGAAGTAGACCGGCAAGAGGAATATTTTTCGGATGAGTTTACGCATAGAGTTTACGCATGGAGTTTACGCCTGATAGTCGTTTAGTTTTTTCTCTAAGACAGCGAGTGCGTGGACCATACTCTTCTCGACGGCATAGAAGTCGGCTGGGTCGGGACTTATGTAGAGGAAGGACACCTCGAGTTGGCAGTTTTTCGTTTGGCAGGTCTCACGTAGTGACTGGGCATGGAGTCGGTAGGTCTCGCGTATGAGTCGTCGCAAGTGGTTACGCATGACGGCCCGTCGAAAGAGTTTCTTGGGTGCCCAGACGAGGACTTTTACGGGTTCGTCTTGCGATGGCTGGTCGGCATTTTTGATAAGATAGGTCACACGCAACGGGTAGGCTCGAAATCGCTTACCTGTTTTGTGGAGCGTCGCAACCCGCAAGTTTCCACAAAGGCGTTCACCTTTTGGAAACGTATTGCTCATCTCGTTCTCTTATGGTTTTCTTTGAGGAAAGCGTCGATAGCGGCGGTGATAGAAGGGCACTCCTTGGAAGGTGCTTCAATATCTATTTGTATGTTGGCATCACGGAGTGCCTTTGCGGTAGCAGCGCCGTAGGAGGCGATGATATGTTCGCCGTGTTCGAAGTCGGGATAGTTCTTTTGAAAACCTGCAACGCCCATGGGAGTGAAGAGGACATACATGTCGTAGTCTTGTTTTTCTTCCTCGGTGAACTCATTAACGACGGTTCGGTACATGACAGCTGGGTGTATCTCGATGTTATGTTGCGCAAAGGTTTTTATCACATCATCGTTATAGACATCAGCCACGACCATGAGGAACTTATCCTCTGGGTGCCGGCGCATGTGTGGAAGGAGGTCGGTCATCTTACCACTTTCGCTGAAGAAGACTTTGCGTTTGCGGAACTGTATATATTTCGCAAGGTAGTTACCAATAGCCTCGGTAGGGCAATAATAATGCATCGAATCGGGCATGGTGATACGCATCTCTTCGCAGAGTCGGAAGAAATGGTCGACGCCGAGTCGTGAGGTGAAGATGATAGCAGAATAGTCTAAGATAGAGATATGCTGCTTACGAAACTCCTTGGGTGTGAAGCCCTCGACACGAATGAATTGGTGGAAAAAGAAGTGCACGCCGTACTTCGCCTCCATATCAAAATAAGGCGATTTTTCAGTACTTGGTTTAGGCTGCGAGATCAGTATATTCTTGACTTTCAATGTTGTAAGTGTTTATAACGACATAATACCTAACAAACGAAATGAGGCATAAACCCACCCTAAAAAGGGTAACATTTCGAGGGTGCAAAGGTACAACAAAATGTAGAGAAAACCGAAGCCTTGCAGTGAAAAAAGTCGAAAAAGTTTGATTAGAGTGAACAAAAAGAGCAGAGAAAAGAATATAAGTGCAACAATATGAACGGCTAAGGGTGAGAACCACGGTGTGAACATGAGTAGGAGCAGCAATGGATATCCGATGAGGCACATACAGGTGTTTCGTGTGAGCCGATAGTGATGGTAGGTATGGAGTATCTCGTCGTTGAAAAAGACATAGCAAATGAGTTGGAAGGCGAGTTCTTGAATGATATACATGCCGAAGAATAGTCCGCAGACGAGGAGATATCCGAGGAAGGAGTAGCGTGAAGAGGTGATAGCAATGGGGTAGTAGACCCACATAGAGAAGATCATCGCATGGCTGAGAGTGAGGAGTCCGCCGCTGAAGTAGGTGAAGGATATTCGTTCGAGTTGGTTATCTCGCATTCGGTCGCTAAAGAGGTTATAGAAGCAGTTTCTGATGATGTTCGGCTGCAGAAAGAAGGACAGTACGATGCCACAGAGGATGAGTAGCATGACCCATGCGAGCCAAGTCTCGGAGAAAGGGGATGAAGCGCGTAGGAGTTGTTCCATCATATCTGTGCGGCTTTACGGATAGACTTGTCCCATTGCGGTGCTTGCCGGAGCGCAGGCAGGACCTCTTGCGGAGAGGAGACGACGCATAGCATGCTCTCGAGGTGTACGGAGCGCATGAGGTTGCCGTCGACCATCTGCTGGAAGCATCGCAAGAGGTAGTCGTAATAGCCATCGACATTGAGTATGCCGACGGGTTTGGTATGGAGTCCCAGTTGTTTCCAAGTGAGAATCTCGAGTAGTTCCTCGAAGGTACCGATGCCGCCAGGGAGAGCGATGAAAGCGTCGGCGAGGTCGGCGATAGTGCTTTTGCGTGCGTGCATATCGGGTGTGACGATGAGTTGCGTGCAGCCTTTATGTTCCCATCCTTGTTCGACCATAAACTGTGGGATTACGCCCACAACTTCGCCGCCATGTTGGAGGGAAGCGTTGGCGATAGCGCCCATGAGTCCGGCATGTCCGCCACCATAGATGAGACGGATGTGTTCGGTGGCGAGGATAGTGCCAAGTTGCTCAGCAGCATCGATATAAGAAGGCGCAACGAGATTGCTCGAAGCGGCGTAGACGGCTAATGAATGAATGGTGTGCATTGGGTTACATTTTAATTTGCGTGCAAAGGTACGGAAAAATTTGTTTATTAGTTTAGAAGTTTAGAAGTTAAGGAGAAGTTTAATTGGTTGAGAGTTGTTTATTAGTTTACGCGTTTTGGGTTTACAAGTTGTTGAAGGGTGTTTATGAGTTTTATGGGGCTTATGGGGCTTATAGGTGTTATGGGATTGAGATTGGATTTGGTTGATTGAAAAAAATGCTATAACTTTGCGGCGTTTTTGTTTTATGTTGAGAACATACTGATAGATTTGGCACATTTAGTAACGCATAATAATGCGTTTATCAGCGCCCTTATAACACTTTGTAACACATTAGTGACACGTTGTACCCATTAACGCATTGTACGCATAGTAACGTAACTAACTAACAGATAAAAACTCATTGCTTATGGCTGTAGAAATACGCGAGATTAAATCGAAGCGAGATATCATTAAGTTTATCCAATTTGGAAATGACCTATACAAAGATTGTCCTAACTATTGCCCAACGCTTCTGATGGACGAGTTGAACACCTTGGACGAGAAGAAGAATCCAGCCTTTGAGGTGTGCGAGAAACGCCTTTTCTTGGCATATCGTGATAATAAGATTGTGGGTCGTATTGCAGGTTTGATCAACTATGCAGCAAACAAGCGTTGGAACGTCAATCATGTTCGTTTTGGTTGGATGGATTTCATCGACGACATGGAGGTATCTCGTGCTTTGTTAGACGCAGTAGCGGCTTATGGCAAGAGTAAAGGAATGGACGCCATCAATGGTCCTGTTGGTTTCACGGACTTCGACCATGAGGGGTTGCTCATTGAAGGGTTTGAGTATCTTGCACCGATGGCGTCGCTCTACAACTACCCCTACTATGAGAAGCATCTGGAGGCTTATGGGCTGGTGAAGGAGAACGACTGGATTGAGTATCAGATCACTCCACCGGATGAGATACCCGAACGACTGCTCCGTATGTCGAAGATTGCGGCAGAGCGTAGTCATGTTCGCGTGGACAAGGTGCGCAGTGTACGCGAGTTAAAGCATAAGTATGGGTTCACCTATTTCGATGTGATAGACGAGGCTTATCAGGTGCTTTATAACTTCCAGCCGCTGACGCCTAATCAGAAGAAGTATTACTGCGAGATGTATTTCCCATTGGTCAACTTCGACTTTGTGACTATAGTAGTCAACGATAAAGATGAGGTAGTGGCAGTGGGTGTAGGTATGCCAGATATCTCGGAGGCATTGCGTAAGTGTGGCGGTCGTATCTTCCCATTTGGTTGGTATCATATCCTCAAGGCGCTGCATGCTAAAAAGATGGAAGCGTTTGACTTGCTGCTTATTGCGGTTCGTCCGGACTATCAGAACCGAGGCGTGAATAGTCTTATCTTAGTTGATCAGATACCTTACTTCAAGCAGTATGGCATCAAGCGTGTGGAGACGACCTCCATCATGGAGACCAACGCCAAGAACCAAGCCAACTGGGAGTATTTCGAGAAGAAACAGCACAAGCGTCGTCGTGCGTATATCCGTCCGATAGACTAATGGCAGCCAAGGGTACATCGAAAGCCAACAAGACACGACTTCATCCGGAGGACAAGCAGGAGGAGTTGTACGAGGTCTCGTCGTCGGTATTGTTTCGTTACCTCAAGACGCATCAGATGCGTAGCACACAGGAGCGGCTTATCGTATTACGACAGGTGTGCACCTACCGAGACACGTTCACGGCAGAGCAACTGCTGCAAGACATGCCGACAGTGATACCTATCAGTACTGCAACGGTGTATAACACATTGAATCTCTTTTGCGACTGCCACATACTGCAGCGACGACAATTGCCTACGAACAATAGGATATACGAATATGTGATGGTGCTCACTCGGGAGTCGGTCATGCAGTTTGTGTGCATACGCTGTGGGCGTATCGTCAAGTTCCACGACAAGGCTATTGAGACCATCTTGAAAGAGCGACCGTTCAATAACTTCAATCCGTCCCACTACTCGCTATGCGTGTATGGCGAGTGCAAGGTGTGTCGGAAAAAGATGAATCAAGGATGAAAAACCAGTTATATGAAACAATTTTTTCGTCAGAATGCTATTTTTATTAGCCTATCGGTGTTGTTAATACTGGTGATGGGTGTTTTGCTCGTGAGCATACCGCAGAAAGATTTGCATTTGTTGCTCAATAGTTACCACACGCCGGCGTTGGATGTGTTTTTCAAGTACTACACGAAGATTGCCGAGTTTGTTATCTATCTCGTTGCGGCGGGATTGCTTTTCTACAAGGTGGGCGATGCGCTGTTTGTGTTGAGTGGGGAGTTGGGTATCGGTCTTATTGTGCAGATCATCAAGCGGATAGTGTGTGCGCCTCGTCCGGCAGCCGTGTTTGACATCAAGAACAATCCCGATATATTACCGCTGGTGGACGGTGTGCGGATGCATTTTGCCAACAGTTTTCCTTCAGGGCATACCGCCACTTTTGTGACGCTGTTCTTCATCGTCTCGATCTTCTGCTGCCGGAGCAACCGGTTGAAGCCTTGGGCGAAAGGATGCATACAGGTAGTATGTTTCTTGGCAGCGTTTGTGGGGGCGTATTCACGAATCTATCTATCCCAACATTTCTTGGCGGACATCTGCGTGGGGGCGTGCTTGTCGATCGTGTGCGTGCCGCTGCTCTACTACGGGTTTGAATGCCTTAGAGCGAAGCATCCACGGTTTTATGAGTGGAATGTGTTGAAAATTAACAGTTAACAATTAACAGTTAACAGTTAACAGTTAACAATTAACAATTAACAGGCTGGCGCGTCTAAAATCGTGAACGGACGCCTGCGGCGTATTGACACGAATTGACATAAAATACGCGGTCAAAAAAA
>CAYNMA010000020.1:0-26144 GCA_964398075.1 uncultured Bacteroides sp.
GTAATTAAAGGCGAAGGTGCTCCAACAACTGCGACTGCTGGTAAAATAGGACAAGTTTATCAAGACACAACGAACGACAAGAGATACTTTTGCACTTATTCAGCGGACACTTATGGCTGGCAAGAGATACAAAACAAGATGACGCAGTCTTTGACTTCACTAGCAGACGGAAGCGAAGTGATAGTCAGTGGCGATGTGCTTATGCAACGAAAGACCTATGTAGGAGTGACTGGAACGGTGACCTTTACATTTGGCATAACATTTGACACGGCTTTTTTGCCAATAGTAACTAATGCAACATTTGTGAACTTAACCAACTCGGCAATAACGGTCAATGTTGGCGACACTGCACAAAACATAGTTATTGGTGCTATTGGAATAAAAAAGAGTTAAAAGGAGAGTTAGCTAATGGAAGATAAAATTCTAGAAGAATCTATATTACAAGACATTTTAGATAGAATAACTAAATTACCCGCGTATGTTCTTAATATTGGAGTTTTATCTTCTAATAGTAAGCCTCGTAAAGAAAAAAAGAAAAATAAAAAAGAAGAGTCTGAAGAAGCAGAAGAGACTAAAGAAAAAAATGGAGTAACCAATGCAGAATTAATGTTTATACACGAAAATGGTTCTCCTTTAAATAATATTCCTAAAAGACCGGTCTTAGATATGACAATAAAATATACTGATGAAAATCTTTTAGAAAAAATAATAGATAAATCAATATATGCTTATGCTGAAAATTTTGATGAAAAAGATTACGCGACTTCGTTAAAAAAAGATGTAATTAGAATAGAAAGAGTTGCAAGAAAAATTATTTATTCAAATATGGGGATATTAGAGCCGAATGCTCCTTCAACGGTGAGAAGGAAAGGCGAAAATCACCCTTTGTTTGACACAGGTCAATTGGCTCGCTCAATAACTTGTGTAGTTTCAAAAACACATAATAAATAAAAAGGAGGGTAATTGTTTATGGACGAAATTAAAGACGAAGAATTAGACAAAATTTTAGAAGACAAAGAGAATACTGAAACCGCTTTGGAAGTAAAAAATGAGAATAATTTTGTTCAACCAAAGTTTGAAAAGACTAATTTTGAAAACAAAATGGAAGAAGTAAAACTCAACGTATTAAAAGAAGCTTCCGTTGAAGATGATAAATTTGTCGACACAATTAAAGAAAACTTAAAGAAAGCAGCAATTAAAAACACTGAAATAGAACAAAATAAAGCCATTCTTCAAAACAAACAAGTTGAATCTGAAAAGAAAAAGACAGATAAAGAAATCTTCAAAACTGAGCACGAAATAAAAGAAGATAAGTGGGAAAACAGAGAAAAGTGGAGACAATATACTTATAATGGAGTAAAACCTATTATGAAGTTCGTAGGCATTGATGAGCCGATGAGCATATTTATGACAATAGTTTTCACAGTATTATTGTTTATTCCTTTCTTAATAGCAAAGTTTTGGAACGGAACCATTGGAGCTTTAATAGTAGGAGCATCAGACAAAGATCGAAGCAAGGCAATGAAAGGGTTTATCTGGACAGTGCTAGCAATAGCATTCTTGTTTGGACTAATCTGCTTAATTATATTATTTTTAAAATCACAAGGAATAGATGCTCTTTCATTGCTGAGGAAATAATAAAAGGAGGAAAATAAATTATGATTAATTTAGAAGAAAAGAAGCAGTATTATATTGATAAATTGAATGAGATTAAGAATGAAGATTATTCTGCTGAAATTGAGTTAAAATTAAGCGAATATAAACTAAAACTTATTTCAGAATATGAAAATCAAAGAAGTGCTGATATAGAAAAAATCAATACTTATCTCGAGCTTTTGAATGAATTACTTTCAGATTGTGAAAAAGAAGAAATCGAAGAAAATAAAAATGAAGGAGAAGAATAAATTATGACTTCTATAATTGCAAAAAGAGAAGATTATCTCAAAAAAATTGATGAAATCAAAAGAAAAATTGAAATTGAAATTCAATCTTACAAAGATGAATTAGAATCTCAATTAGAAGACAAAATGGCTATTTATTCTGCTGAAATAACGAGTAAATATTCTGCTGAAATTGAAAAATATGAAGCAAGAATCAGAGTACTAGAAGATATTATAAAAGAAGAAATGGCTGTACCAGAAAAAATAATCTCTGTTATTGAAGAAATTAAACAAGAAGAAAAAGTTGAAGAACCTATTGAAGAACCTGAAATCATTTCTCCGATAGAACCAGAATTAACCGAGGAAACTCTTATTGAAGGCGCTGCTTCGATTGTAGAAGTAGCAGAAGAGCCAGTGGCTGAGCAAAGCATTACTTCCAGACCAGGAATGATGACAATAGATAGTCCATCAAGAGTATAAGGAGAATAAAATGGAAATAGGAAATATTATTTCAATTGTATATTACTGCTTAGCCGCAGCAATGGTTTTAGTATCAATGTTAGTTAGTTTTATAAAACTAGCAAAAGCAAGAAAAGATGCTAAAACAAAAGAAGAAAAAGAAGCAATTGAAGAAGAAATGAAAACTCAAGCAAAAGAGTTTATTCAAGCAGCAGAGATTGCTTACAAAGACGTTAATGATTTGTTAAAATCAAAAGGCTCAAGTGCAGGATCAATTAAATTAGACAGCGTATTATCAAAATTACAAAATCTTGCAAGTGAGAAAAATTATTCTTTTGACGTAACTTATTGGACAAATTATATAAACAAAGAAGTAGCATTTAGTAGAAACGTAAATGCTGAAGAAAAATAATTTTATTTTTAATTATATCTTAATTAAAAAAAATGTTATAATATTATAACATTAAATAAAAGGAGAAAAAATAAGATGAAATTTCGCATTAAAGATGAAGACGGGAAAGATTACGAAGTAGAAGAAATTCTTGAGAAAAAATCAGAAGAAGATGCTGAAGAAGTCAGTACCGTTGAAAAAGTTGAACTTTCTGAAGACGAAATAAAAGCTTTGAAAACTTTAGCTGCAAAAGCAACCGATCTTCTTGCTTTGCTCAATCCTACTACTCAAACTGATGAGGAAGAAGAAGAAGAAAAAGTAGAAGATGAAGATGAAGATGAAGAAGAAGTTATGGATGCAGATGAAGAAGTAGTTGAAACTTGTGAAGAAAAAACTACTCACGATTCAAAGAGCGCATTTGGTTCGCTAAGTTCAAAAAAATACAGAGTAGATGATTCTTTAGAGGATGAAGTATCAGCTGCTTGGGCAAAAAGATATGGAGGTAATAGATAATGAGTTTAATCATAAATAAAAATATTAAACAACTAATGACTGGCTATCCTACAATTTCTGACAAATATGACGTTGCTCCTGCTGTTTTGGAAGGAATTGCTTCAGTTAAATTTGGTGAACCAGTTAAATTTGGTGCTACTAAAGGCTATTTCCAAGCTATTGGAACAAACTTATCAGCAGCATCTGATGTCGCAGGATTTGCTCTTGCAACAAACGTAAAACTTAATACAATTTATCCAGAAGGTGGAGTTGAAATTCTTCCAGGGGAAGCATTTAACTTACTTATTGGTGGAGCAATGGCAGTAGAACTTGATTCAGCTGCAACTTTAGATAGTGCAACTGCTAATTCAGCTGTTCATATTATTCTTGCTACCGGCAAGTTGACCACAGTCGATAAATACGAAGCAGGTAAAGTGGTTCCACTTACAAACGTCGTATTTACTGGTCTTACAGAAACTCAAGGCACAGCAAAAGTTGCTGAGATTTTAGTAAAGTAATAAAGGAGATATAGAATTATGAGTTTTATTCCTAGTGAAGTTAAACAAAATTTCTTTGTAGACAGCGTTCCATCTCAAAACAGAAACAAAGCTTTTTCTCTTAAGAGCACTTATGGGGCACAAGTTTCAAGAAGTTTTATAGGCGATTCAAGAGTTCACGATGCTAACTTTGCTTTCTTAAGCACAACTCTTGCTAAATTGCACACAAAATTATATGAACCAAAACATTATGTTACTTGGAACCAAGATATTCCAGTCGATGTAGGTGGTGGATTCGTAGATTATGTAAGTTATTACACAGTTGATTGGGCTGGTATTATGAATGAGTTTAGAAATGTAGTTGGTAACAATGCTAATTATATTCCTAGAGTCAATGCTGGTTTGAATCAAAAGAAAGTAAATGTATACACATTTGAAGTAGCATACGATTTGAGATTTATTGAACTTGAAAAAATGAAGAAACTTACTCTTCAAAAATCAATTCAAGATATTTACCAAAACGCGATTGTTGCTGGGTGGGATCTTTTCGTTCAAAACGTTGCTTATAAAGGTATTAATGGCGGAACCGGCTTGTTCAATAGTGCAAACGTACAAGTTACTACAATTGATAACGGAACTGCTAGTGCTGCTAACGCTGGTTTCAAAGGAATGTCAGACACAGCAGTTGTCTCATTCTTCAATGGTATATTTGAAAGCTACTTGCTCAATAGTAATATGAATATTACAATTCTTCCAGATACATTCCTTGTTCCAACTTTTGTTGGTTCAGACTTGACTTCAAGATTTAGTGCTCTTTATACAAGCTCTTTGAGAAAATTTATTCTCGATCATAACTTGGCAGTTGATGAGTCTAATGGAGAAGTTAAAATTCAAATTGCTTCAAGAAGTGATTTGAATACACTTGGAACTGGAAATCACGGCAGAATCGTTGCGTATAAGAAAGACAAAGACTTTGTTAGAATTGATATGCCATATCCAATGCAACATTATATTACTCTTCCAAACATTGATAAGATGTCTTATACATCTGCTTTCGTTGGCCAAGTATCTGAAATTCAACTTCCATATAACTCTTCTAGTGCAGAGCTCGGAGTTGTATCTTATTGGGATTTCACAAAGTAATTTAATATAATGGCTTAAATTAAGTTAAAATGAGCTGAGAGCTGATATTCAGCTCAAAGCTCATTTTATTTATTAAAAGGATAATAAATGAAAATTTATAAAGTAAATGGAATTATAGTCAAAGGAAATACTTGTTTAGATGCTATTTCTAAAATTAAAGATGATTCTACTTCTGATATTCCAAATATGTTAAATATGGCTAAAGATTATGCTAAAGGCGGAAATTGGCAAGTCGTTGCTAACATTTGCTGGTCAATTGCAGATAGACTTAAAAGAGTAAAATTAGCTGATTCAAATGCGAAAGATAATAATTTATTTATGATTATAGATAAAAATGAAGGATCATATATTTATAATATCAAATCAAATTTTAATTCAATTTTATCTTATGATACAACGTATAATACAAAATTAGCAAGTAAATTTTCTAAACAAGAAGCAGAAAATATTATTAAAAAATTAGAAAATAATATAGACTGGAAAAATCAATTTAAATTATCTGAATTTATAGATGATGCAAATTATGAAACCAAATAAAGGAGGTAAAATAAATGGCAGTAATTGGAATACAAATTGATAAACAAAATCCAGAATTTACGTCTTGTGATTTTACTTTTTGGATGCCGCAATTTACAAAATTTATAAATACTTCTGATGGAACCAAATATTTTAATAAAATATACAAAATAGTTAATAATAAGATTTTTGCTTCAATATTTGGTTCAGATTGGGAACTAGCAATGAGCTATGCAATTGCTCACTATTTAACTCTTATTGGAAATCAAAGTCAAGCTCCTTCCGGAGATTCATTAAGCGAAATTGCAGGGGGTGGAGTCACAAAAGGAGTTTTATCTTCAATGACAGTTGGTTCGTTTACAAAAAGTTATGATATTGATAAAACGATGTTAAGTGAAAACGAAGCAATGTTTTGGAATCAAACTTCTTATGGAGCATCATTAATGGCTTTACTCAAGACAAAAGCAGTTCCTTCCATTTTAGTTGTTACTTCACATTCTATTCCAGGAGCAGAATAATATGAATCAAAATCATTCAATAGACCCAACCTATTTTTATGATGCTATAGAAGAATTTTCTTTTAATTATAATATTTATATAGTAAAAGAAAATGAACCTGATGATTATGGTAGAATAAATACTATTTATGAACAAAATACAATAAGAGGTTCTTTACAAAGTAAAGGAAAATCGCAAAATCAATCTAAAAAAGGAAATACCGAAACTTTTAATTATAATTTTTATTGCAAAAGTTTGTATAGAATAGATATTGGAGATATTATAGAATATAAAGGAAATTATTTAAGAGTTTATAGCGTTCAAGATTATGACGAATATGGAGTTAGAGAAGCAAGTTTAAGTATGATTGATTTAACGTCATATAGAGATTTTGCGGATTATATAAGTTATTTAAAAGGAGAAAAATTAGTATGATTAAAACTTTCACTAAAGTAGATGATATAAATAAAGTATTAAGAAAATATTTAATTAGCCAATCAGAACTACCTTCAAAGCAAGTTTTGAATGCTTTATCTACTTATGGTGAAAATTTAAGTAAAATACTTAATAATATTTCTACTTCTTATAAAACCTCAGAAGCAGTTATGCTGTTTGAATTATCAAATAGAAATAGTGATTCCGATGTTAGTTTTAATGAAAATAATAATATAACTTATATTAAATCTTATGAATTAAATATCACAATATATGGAAAAGACGGAGCAGATATTGCTAATAAAACTATTGCCAGATTAAGAACGGAAAGAATAAGGAGATTATTATATGATGAAGGAATTTATATTGAAAATATAGATGAGCCTGGATCATTTAATGAATTTAAAAATAATGTATTATGGCCAAGAAATGATTTTAGTATAAATTTATCTTGTGAATTCTCATATTCTCAAGTCGAACAAGATAAAGATATTGAATCGATTTCTGATTTAAAAATAATTGATATGTAAGGAGGAAATATGTCAAAAATAGATTTAAAAAATTTTGTAGACATAAACATACAGCAACATATTAGTAAGCCTGTTAGCGGAACTAGAGCAACTGTTGTTTTGTTTACATCAGACGTATTAGATAGTTATGATGATTATAAAATATCTTTTAATAGTGTAACTTATAATACAAAGAAAGTTGACTCGAGCACTTATAAAGAAATATTTAAAGATAAAGCAGATACTTTACAATATTTGAGAGTGTACTTTGATAATGGCGGAATAGAGGCTTTAGTAGTATGTGGAATTACAACTTCTGATATGATAATAAAAGATTCTACTAAAATAACAGAAGATATATTATCTCAATTAGACAACGAATACATTTATGTTGCTTATGCTTCTCCAGTAGCAGATATTGAAACAAATTATGCTAATCTGAAAAAACTTATTAAATATAGAAATTCAAATGAAAATATTTATGGTATAAACGAAAAAATAGTTCTTGCTTCTACTAAAGTAAATACTGATGCAGATAAAGTTAAAAATTTCGCGGTAAAATATTCAACTATTCAAGGTGCTGAAATGACAATAGCTGCATACTTTAGTAAAACAAAAATATATAGAACAAACTCAATATATGATTATGCTTTCACTCAAGAAAAGTTGAGAACTTCTGATGAAGATAAATATTTTGAAGGCGAAGATATTACTGATGCTGAATTTAAAACAATTCTTGATAATAATGAAAATGTCGACATTATGTTGGCAGAAACTGTTAGAAATTGCGGTGGAAATAATAAAGATGGTAGTGATTTAATAAACAACTTTGTCAGAATTATTTTACATCAAACTTTAACTGATAGCTTAGTTAATTTGTTAACTCAAAAAATAAAAGGTTCTTCAGGACTTAGTAAAATATACGCTGTTTTATCTCAAGAGTTAGAAAAATATTTAACAAACGGATATTTAACTACTGATGAAATTTGGTCAGATGATGATCTAATTGAAAATGGTTATACAATTATTGAGAAAGGAACTGCTTTAAATAATGGATATTTAATTAAAGTTTTACCTCTCAATTCAATTCCAGAAAATTCAACCCATCAAGTCGTTCCATCAATATATGTTATTTTAGCAGACCAATATGGAATACGTAAAATAACTATAAATGGTGAGATAATATAAGGAGGTAAAGTGAGATGAATAGATATTCTTTAGCAAATTATATTTTATCAATTGATTGTAACTCCGATGAAATAAAAAATATGTTTGGAACAATTTCAATTGGAGGGGAAGGAAGTTATACTGATAGTATTACTATAGGAGGTCTTCCAAATTTATGGGATACAACTGGATTTTCAACGGGGGCCTGGGTTCACAATAAGAACTTATCAAAGACTGGAACGGCGACAGTTTCAATAAGTCAATTATCGGATAAAGTTAAGAAGTTTATAAAGATGTGTAACGTTTATTATTCTGGAGATTATGATGGTTTAACGCTGTCTTTAAGTGATACTCAAGGAAACAAAGTATGTTCGTGTATAGATTGCTATATTCAAAAAATTCCAGATCAAGCTTTTGGTAACACGGCTGCTAATCAATCCTGGATATTTACTTGCGGGCAAATAAATTTTAATTAAAACAAAATTAAAAAAAAAGAACTTTAAAAGTTCTTTTTTTTATGCTAAATCTTCGATCGTTTTAATAATTTCTCTCATTTCTTCAAAATATTCATACTTAGTAGGATCTTCTGGAATTTTTGAGTTTAACTTTATATTATTTTGATTTATGTAAATAGCAACTAATTCTTTATTAGAAATTTCATATATTTGATATTCATTATCAATATAAAAACAAACTAAATTCTTCGTTCGATACTGAAACATTTTTGTCATTATTTATTTCCTCCTTTCGAAGAAAAATTAGTCCAAAATATATCTGCAAATTCATCTGTATTATAACTAATTGAAAATAAAAACTCCAATTGTTCCAATGTTAAAACTATCATTTATTTATCCTCCAATATTTTATTTAATTTTTTCATAAACGAAACATTATATTTTTCGTCAATTGAATTATAATAATCTGAAATTAAATACAATATTTCTTCGTCTTTTTCTTTAGAGAATACAAAAGGCTCTTTTTTAATTGCTGCTCTAATTTTACAATTTATTTTTTTATTGTAATTTAAAGTATTATAAAACTCTTCTCTTTCTAAGTAAGTATCTACTAACTCGACTCCTATTATTCCTCCTTCATCATTATGCTCAACGAGATAGACCATACTATAATATTTATAGTCTTCATAATTAGTTATCTCCTCTCCCATTTCATATGTTATCATAATTTTCTCTCTCCTTTTTATTTATGATGATTTATTATAACATATTTTGATTTAAAAGTAAACTATTTTTTATAATATTTTCAAAAAAATTTTTAAATTCTTCTAAAGAATAAGCGCAAATATATATTATATTTAATTTCTTACATTTTTCTTTCCATTTTTCTTGATTTACGCTCAATTCTCCGCCTTCTGCTTTTACTTCTATTTCAATATGAATTCCTTCATATACGGCGTATAAATCACATATCCCTCTTTTATAAGAGAATCCTCCTGCTTGTCGCCTTTCGAAAAACAATTTGCGTCCTTCTTTTTGTAGTTTTTTTAAATAATTTATTATATCATTTTGAACATATTTTTCTGGCGTCATTAATACCTTCCTTTTGACTTCATAAAATGCGCTAAAACAAACAGAAATATATTTTATGAATAATTTATCGAACTCATCTAATAAAGCGCGATTACAAAGCATTATACGAAGTATAATCTATATTTATATTATCTGCGTCTTTATGCAAATAATATATTATATTTGTTAATACTTCTAAAATTGTTATTTTTTCTTTTTTAGATATTTTTTTTACTTTATTTAATACATATTGAATATTTATTATTTTTCCAGACGGATTTGAAGAAATTATTCTTCTATTTATTAAATTTACTATAATATATGTTTTATCTTTTATTCTCCAATCTTTTAGTAATTCGTTATTTTCCATTATTTTCTTCCTTCAATTCATATTCAAATAATTCTTTAGAATAATTTATTTTTTCATCTAAAGATTTTCTCATAGAAGCATCTAACCAATTATTTTGAAAAAACAAGTGGTAAATGCAAGTTTGAGTTTGGCCTATTCTATGAATGCGTTTTATTCCTTGCTCATAATCTTTATATAAAGGCATATCAAACAAAATCATATTGTGATATTCTTGCCAATTTTTTCCTGTCGATCCTGATGACCAATTTGCTAATATTATATTTTTATTATTAGTTATTTTTTTATCCTCACCCTGAGAGCAATATTTTTCATAAAAATATTCACTCTTTATATCTCCGGAATAAACATCAATATTATATCCTAGTTTTTCACATATATTATAAATTTCCAATAATTCAGGAGTATATTGATAAAACAATATATAGTTGTTCTCATTATTTTCTAAAAATTTACTTAATTCATTTAATCTATTTTTATCATACCAAATAGAATCTTCAGCATTTCCTTGAAAACCAATTGACAACTCTCTTGCTCTTAACCAAAAATTTCCAGCAGTGTCTGTTAAATATCTATCATCTGGATAATCGATGTTTCCATAAAAAGGATTATTTACTTTTTTATCTACATTATATAAAATTATTTCATCTTTGGATAATTTTATTTTTCTCAATTTAAAATATTCTAATATTTTTTTTCCTTCGAGCTTTTCTTGAATGAACATTTTAAAATGAATGCTCATATTTGAAATGTGATTTACAAAAATTGCTTCTGGTAATTTAATCGGAGATTTCATAGTTATGGCATAATTATGAACTAATTCATATAATTTATCTACGTTTTTATATCCAATTATGGGCTGCTGCCATCCTAATAAACCTTTCATATTTCCCATTACGCAAAATCTTTCTTTAAATTCTCCTTTTAACATTGGGCAATCTAATAATTTTAATTGGGAATATAAATCAATAAATCCCGTTGTGAATGGCGTCCCTGTCAATAAATACAAATATAAATTTTTAGCTTTTAATTTTATTTCATTTTTTAATTTAATTATTGCTTTTGTTTGCAGTGATTGTAAATCTTTAACTTTATGTGATTCATCTATTATTATTGTAACGTTTTTATTATAACAAGATTTTATAAAACTAATAAGAGAGGATCTTAATTTTAAAGATTCTTTTAAACTTTTTCTTCCTCTTTCGTATAATGATTCATAATTTATTATAAATACTTCAGGAGAATTTATATCAAAATTTTCTGAATATTTGTCTTTTAAATTATATTTTATATTTGACTTTTGTATCCAATTAAAGAATGAACCTCTTACTTTTTCGTTTTCTAAAACTTTACTATTTATGCTAATTATTAGTATTTTTTCACAATTATGCTGCTCAGCTAAAGCCAAAGAAATTGGAGTTTTACCCGTCCCCATATCTAAGAAAAGTCCAAAACTTTTTCTATTTAAATATTTATCAACAATTTCTTTTTGCCAATCATATAATTTTTCATAAATCATTTAAAATTCTCCTTTAAAGACCTTATTCTAATTGGAATAACTATTTCATAATTACATTTAGAGCAGCATATTCCTTTCTTAATAGGATCTGCATTATGACCATCTTTTTTTATTTCTTTTCCACAAATGCAGCATTTCATTTCTTTTTGCCTCCTTTTATTAGATTTAATATTAATTTATTTATATATTATTCATCATTAGAATCAGAATAACGTATGAAATTATAATACCCATATTTTTTGGTTTTTTTCAAATTTCAAAAAGGATGATTATTTATTCTTGACTTGCTCGATTCAATTTTATATAAGGAAAATTCTTTTTCTAATTTTTTAATATCAGACTTTTTTATTTAATTTTTCTCACAGCATTTATAAAATTTATCTAATTCTTCTTCGCAAATTTCTTTTGATTTTTCTGCCCCGTCTCCATATTTTTTTAAAGCATACGTTCTATCATATCTATAATGAGCAGAGTAATCTTCTTTTATGTCTATCCAATAATATGCTGTTGGAACTCTTTTAAATAATTTTTTAGCATATTTTCCCCATATTCCATCTGCTTCAGTTTTTCCATCTTCTATTTCTTCATAATGTCTATGTATTTGACATCTTTCAAAAGTTGGTTCTGCTTCTTCATAATGCCAACTAAATTCATTATCTGCTACCTTTATTTTATATGGCTGAGTCTTTTTTACATCTACAAAATATTCTGTTCTATTTATAACTTCTGCCGTCCAAACCTTACCGTTTTTGTCTACTCTCTTAAATATGTCGCCAACTTCTATAACTGGATAATAATTAAATTTTTCCATAATTTTTCTCTCTCCTTTATTTATTATATTATAACATATTTTTTCTTAAAAGTAAACTATTTTTACATAAAAAAATAGAAAATTTTTAATTTTTTCTATTTTTTTAATTTTAAATTATTCCACCATAATATTTGAGAGCCGTTCTAATACAACTTACAAAACCATCTTTTTCAGTAATATATTTAACTTCGTTATTAGTTTTTGTTTTGCTAAACTTAAAATTTTCAATATCACCTTTAGTTAATACGCAATGCTTATCTAATAATATTAGTTTTTTAGAAAATGCTAAATTAGTTTGAGCAACGGATTTATCAAAATCTTCTATTTCATATTTTTCAATTGTTATATTATTTTGATACATTCCTTTGAGCGCTTCTGAATATGAACAATCTATAAACAATGAATTATTAGGAGCAAATTCTTTTAATTTTTTAAGTCCGTCTTCAATTGAAGCTTTGAATCTTAATTCTCTTTTTACTACTAATTCTGTATTTACTCCATATTTTATAGCGATGTCTAATATTTTCCAAACATCTCCTTCTTTATTAAAGAAAATGGTTGAATAGTCAATGTCTTTCATAGAATCAACATCTATGATGTTCTGGTCGTTAAATGATCTTCCATATACCATAAATTTTTTATCGGCAAATACAAATAATATTAGCATTGAGAAAGCGTCTACAACGTCGTCGTGCTGAACGAAAGGAAATTGTAAAAGTCTATTTTTTAAATTTTGTAATGCTTCTGACAACTCATAAGATTGAGTAATTTTATTAAATACGCTTTTTATAAACACAATATTACCAATATACATTGATGCTGATTCGAGCCTTTGAGATTTACTATTTGTCCCAGGTTCAAAAGATTGTAATCCAGCGATTTCATCACCCAATTGTTGTAATATTGGGGCTCCATTTGCTTTATTTTCTATAATTTGTATAATTCCAGGGAAGAAGTTGTCAAGTTGTTTTACATAATTTACTGACTTTACAAATCCCAAATGCTTTTCTAAGCAATCTTTTATATAAATAGTAGAATTTACTCTATATGCTAATACGCTCCCTAAAAAGTCAGATTTTTCTTTATCTGTAACAGGGAAGTCGTGAGAAGCATATATCATATCTGCATTTTCAATAGAAGGGCATTCTGTAATATCTTTCTCAATTATCATATTTTCTTTAATCACGCAAATATCTGAATTTTGAGGATTTTGTAAATATTGAGATTGCCAAGTATTATCAGTTAAAGTAGCTTTTATTTCACTATAATCGCCAAATTGTTCTGGAAATAAAGGATCTCCTTTTTTAAATTTAAATACTTGTCCGGAAATAGGACAAACCAAATACGTTGTTTTATCGAATATTGCAGGTAAAGTAACAAACGTATATACTTTTCTTAATTTTGCATCATTTAATATTCTTCCAACAATATCGTTTGGCGCTATTCTTTGCATAATGTTTATAATAGCATATTTATTTTTATCATTTATACGAGAAGGAAGAGTTGAAGTGTAAATATCCCAAGCACTTTCCATTTCAGCTGCATCTCTTTTTGCTTGACTAACGTTTGTTAGGTCATCGGGTATTAATAAATCACAACCAAATCCAGTGATTGCATTCTTAGGAACAGAGTACATTTCTCCACCTCTAATATCCTTTAATGAATAAGTAGAGTTAGTAGTAAGAGTAAGTTCGGGAAAGAAGAACTTAAACTTATCACTATTTAATAATTTTTGGCGCTTTACGTTCATTATTCCGGCCAATGATTGAGTATGAGAAACTGATGCTACTCCCACGGGATTATTTATAAATAACCAAGTAGGACACAAAATGTTAAAGAAATTAGACTTACCGTGTCTTGGAGGAACTGAAATTGACAAGTGATGCTTATCTTCTCTAACATCTATTATTTCTTCGTTTACTTTCTTTTTTGGTAATTTAATATCTATCGGATTATATTTAACCCAAAATCTAGACATATATTGAAAAGTTTCACAAAAAAATCTTGTCAATTTCCCAGTTTTTAAAGGATGGGGATCTATCTCATCCCAAAATTCGCAACAAAAAGAATAACAGTCTTTTTTGAAGAGTTCTCGATATAATAATCTTTCTAATTCAGATAATTTCCTCCAATCTTTTATCATATATTACCTTCTTATTTAAAAAGACCAATCACAAAAGATAGCATTGAAATAAATTTTGAAACCTCAGAATCTTCTTTGCATTTATCTACAACTTGAGTTAAAATTTCTTTTTTAACGAGCAATTGAGATTTTTGTTCTTCCATTTTTTCAAGTTGCTCTTTTGTTTCATTTATAAATTCTGTAAATTCTCTTTTGTCTTCTTCAATATCTTTTTCTGATTCTTCAATTATTGAGATAAGTTTGTTTTGTTGTGAGTTTACTTTATTGATATTATCAATAGATTGCTCCATTGCTGTAATCATTTCTTCTAATCTATAGCAAATATCCTCAATATTTACTCCTTTCTTTACAGAATCAATATTTATAACTTTATTTTCTTCATCCATTTTAAATTCTCCTTTTTAATCTAATGAGCCTTTTTTTATTTTTTCAATTAATTCTTCTCTTTTCATAGTAACTACCTTGCGCTGCTTATAATCATACACTTTATATGAGCTGTTTTGCAAATCTTCTTCATCAAACACTGGTTCAGGGGAACATCTACAATTTGGAAATTCACCCGCGTTTCCATACATATTGTCTAATAAAGGTTTTTCTAAATTACTTTTTCTCCAAAATACAATTACTCCATTCATTTCTCTGTGAGAAGGCCTTGTTCTTTTATCATTTGAAGATAACCACTCGTAAGCTACTGAACCAAGGCTAGTTGATCTATTTTCCATAACTGCGGTCTGGATTTTTGCTGCCTCGGTTCTGGCAATTACTCCTGCATTTTTATTCTCGTGCTTTTGAAGTTCTTTCTTAAAACTTCCTCTAGGCAGACTTCCTTTTGCAACTTCTTCTATTAAAGCAGAAACGTATTTTTGATTCATAGTTTCCATTATTTTATCAGGAATAGATTTAATCATTTCAAAATTTTGAGAAGCAACTTTTTTAAGAGCGTTTAATTCAAATTCTTTAAATGTCTTAGGCAAAGCAATATGATGAGAAGCTTTTGCTGCTTCAAAGTATTTTCTCCAAATACCTTTTTGATTATTTAAACCATTTTTTGCAAGAGCTTCTGCAAATTTTTTACAAAATTCATCATATTTATATGAACTTTTTAATTTTACAATTGCAAATTCAATAGAAGTTCTATTTCCTTTTGATAATTCAGAAATTCTTTCTTTTGTAAAAACTTTTTTAAAAATTTCTTTATAAATTTTATTTATTTTATTCTCAATTGCTTTTGACATTTATTCGTTACCTATAAAGTCCCATATTCTTTCATACGCTCTATTTATATAATATTGATAATTTATTTTATTTCTAAGCTCTTCTGGAACGGATTTTAAATCTCCATTATATATAAATACGTTGTCTGGAACTCCTCCCATTTTTGATCTTGATATTGCATCTCTTCCTGAAGAAGATTTTTTACCCTCTTTATTTCTTTTATATATGATTCCTCTTATGTCTTTTGAATTAAGTGCGAATGCTCTATTTACTTTCTGTAATTTAGTTACTTTTATTTCCCCAGTATTTATATTGTTTTCCTCGTATTCTAGCCAATCGAAAGTTCCCTTTTTACAAATAGATTGAAACATTTTTAAATTGTTTTTTTCTTCCTCAATCGTCCGTTCAGGACTTTTATCATATATACAATAATTTACTATACATTTTGATATAATCAGGGGTTCTTTAGACATATATGCTGCTTTTTTATAGGGATCATCATATCCGCCATAATATTTAACCGCTTCTCCTTTTGTTTCAATGGACCCATCAGGTTCTTGATAAATATAATTATTTACGTCTCTTTGATATAAATTATATATTTTATCAAATTTTAAAACGAAACCCGTTCTATTTTGCCATTCATCAACTATTTCTTTTATTTCTTCTTGAGAATGCCCTTCAAGAGGAACGCACATTACTCCGTCAGTATTTGATTGAATTATTTTAGCAACGGGTTCTAGTTTTTCTAGTAGATCTATTAAGAACATTTGCCCTACCATTCTTACCAAGTCTCCTTGGTATGGATCATAAAACTCGCAATATTCATTGCTTTGCGCTCCAAAAACTGCTAATAATATTATCTTATATACTTTTCTTTTTCTTGGATTTATTTTTTTAAGACGAAGCTGCTCGTGATACATATATTCATATAATTTTCTTCCTTCTTCTGGAATAGCTCTAGATAAAAGATTAAAGTTTATCATAACTAAGTTATAATATCCACTTACGTCCAAATAACAAACTTCTTTAAAATAACAGTTGTTTATTGCTCCGTGAAGCCCCCCTGTCTTCATAATATGAGGAGTTCCTCCAAAATTTAATTGTAGTTCTGCTTTTGGCTCTATATATTTTTTATTCATATAAAAGTCAATAACTTCTTTGTTTTTTACTTTTAGTTGAGGATACATTTGAGGATGAACTGGCTTATATTTAATATCTTCTATTTTTTTTGCTTTTAAAACTTTTGATGCTAATTTCGCTTCAGTTGCACATAAATAAGACAGAGGTAAATTAAATTCCTTTACTAGATCTACTTTCAAATTAAATTCATCTTGTAATAAAAGAAAATCTTCAAAAGTCTGATTTAAATCATCTCTATTATAAGATTCAGTTAGCTTTTTTTCTTCATTATTTAAAGGCCTATCAAGTTCAAAATCAACTTCTGTCTCGGAAATATCTTTTCCAGAAAATGCTTCCATTACTTTTAAGGAACCGGGGTGAAATTTCATTAGATCATAAAAATTTAAATCAATATTAAGATAATGTCTTTTTTTTCCTTCAATTATTTCGTCATTTACTTTTTTAGGATCTTTATTATTTACAATTGCTTGTAAAATAAAATTATCATAATATTCATTGTTGTGACCAATCCAGATGTCTTCTTTATGATCATAATAAAATTTCTTAATTTCTTCTAAATCCCAATTTTGAATTATTTCTTTTGAAGATGAATTTAAAATTATAGCACCCAATAAAGTATCATATTTAAATACTTCAAAATCAAATATAATTATATTCATATTATTCCACCAATTTATCTATTTTTGAAATAATTTTATTATAATTATCTTCATTTATAGAATCTTTTTCAAAGTTTATAGTTCTATTCAAATTTCTTTCTTTAAAAGGATCATCTGATTCTAAAGAAAGAAGGGCGGGAAGACACGTGTCAATAGTTCTTATTTTATTTTTCATTTCTTTAGTAAAAGACTTTAATTCATTAAAAGATTTCCAACAACCTAGTAAGTGAATCTCTTTATCTGTATTTGAATAAACATTAAATAAATTGCTCCTATCTCCACACCAAGTAGTAACTACTTTTGGAATACCTATAGTATCTATTTCTTTAATTTGAGATAATTGTTTAAAACATTCTTTAAATTCTTCTAAGTTATTTCCGTGGCAAACTGCCATTAATTTGAGAGGTTTTTTTAATTTAAGAGATTTATATTGAATCACGCTTTCTCGCGCTAATTTAATAGTGTTTTTGAAGTCTCTGAATGCATCTGGAAGTATTATTTCATCTGCTTCGCATTGAAGAGCATATTTAATTAGCTCTTCAAGCGAAAAAGATTCACCCAATTCAATAATGGAGTTATCCATTATTTTATATCCTTTTAAATTTTTTGCCCATCTTAAATAAGTATCATTTCTACATAAGTGGACTAGTAACATATTATATTCTCTATCATTTGATATTTCTAGATTATTTATTGGAATCAGGCTGCACAATTTCATTTTTAATATTATCCTCCTCAGTTTTAATTAGATAATTTAAATACCATTGTGCTTTCTTATAATCTTCAAGTCCATTTTTATAATCTGCTCTGCACATATATTTTATAATAAGTCCTTTGCAAAATCCTTTAAATTGATCTTTATTTAATTGATCTTTTATTATGTCAATAACTTCAATTTTTCCTCTTTTATAATGAGAAGGATTCACGTTGTCGTGAGATTGTTTATTATTCATATTATTCTCCTTTTTTTAATAATAAAATAATTATCTTACTCCACCGCCGTCTTTTGCTATTTTATTGCCACCGTGTCTTTTATTTAATTTTTCAACGTTTGAATTTATTACATCTTCGATACTTACTTGATATTGATTTAACAAATTTATATATTGCCAAAGAATGTCCCCCATTTCGTCAATTATTTTTTCTTTAACATTCATTCCATATTTTTCAATAAATTTACTCATATCTTCGTAAATTGATTCTTTTTTAATAACGTCTGCAACTTCTCCTACTTCGCCCATTAGTCCTGCTAGTGAAAGCAAAGAATCATATTTATCACTAGCTCCTTCTTTAACATAATTTTGATATTCTTTAATATCCATTTTCTCTCTCCTTTTTTATATTATAATTTATTATATGATATTTTATATAAAAAGTAAACTAAAATTACTTATTTTCCGTTATATTAAAATTTTCTTCGTATTTTTTTGTCTTTTTAACTACTAGCATAGTAAGCGGTAAAATTATAAATTCATAAGCCGTTTTAAATATTGCTTGTAAAGGAATAGCAATTAAAATTTGTTGTAAAGACATAAATTCTATTCCAAGGAATAATTTTGGAAATACGAGCATCGCTAGAGGAATGTATATTAAACTATCACATAATTCACCTGCGAGGGAACTTAAAACAGATCTTACCCAGAATTTCTTTTCACCATTTTTTTCTTTCATTCTTTTAAATATTTTATCATTTACAAAATCACCAATCATATATGCAATAAGAGATGAAGCAAGAGCCCAAGGAGTAGTTCCTAATAGAGAAGACATTGCACTTGAAATTGAAGGATCAACTCCTGGAATAACTATTGCGAGTTGAAATATAATAACCATAAATATATTTGCTAAAAAAGATATCCAAGCAGTCAATCTACTCCATTTATACCCGTATACTTCGCCGAACAGGTCACTAAGGACATATGTTATTGGAAATATAATAACTGCGCAGGGCAATACTGCAAATCCTATACTAAATACTTTACAAGCAATAATGTTACTAATAAGCATAGCAACTGTGTTAATAACTACCAATATTACAAATAATGGTGACATTTTTTCATTTAAATTTAAATTTATTTTTTTCATTTTTAATTTTTCCTTTTAGTTTTTATTTACGTGTGGATTATCAGGAATAGCACACGAATTTTTATTGACTTATTACGTCGTATAAATAATTAAAATATCTGAAATTTGAATTATTCCATTTTTTTTGATGTTTATAGTCTTTTGATTTAAAAAATGGAGACATTTCAAATATTTCTTTTATTAGGTTTTTATCCTGAGTTATATTCTCAAAAATAAACGATATTAAAGCAAAATCTCTTTCGCTTTCGTTTTTTCCGGAACCTGGCGCTTTTTCAAACCAATTATGCTGAAATAAAGAATCTTTAAACCAATAATATTTCACCAATTTTATTAAGTATTCTATTGGACGAGTCTCTACTTTACTCGTTTTAACTTCTCTTTCTTCTCTTTTAGGTCTGATCATATAGTCATTTAAAAATTTATTTAAAATTTCTCCAGATTCTTCGTATTTTTTTATAATATTATTAAAAATATATCTTCCAGTAATTGTAACGTATCTGAACGAATTTGCTGGCTGATAATATTCTATGCCATTTGATTCATTTTTTATATAAAAGTTAGTTGAATAATCCTTTATAACATCTTCTTTAAATAGCACCCTGAGCCCCGTTCCGCTAAAACTAAACTCAATATAAGCAACGTTTTTAAACCTATTTATTATATCTTTTGCTCTTTCATCTCCGGATTCGATACTAAATGGTTCTTTAAAGCAGTGATCAACATCGATTGCGCAAATATTACTCGCTTGTATTGATATTCCAACTCCTGCATAATTTCCTAAATTATTATTTTCTAGCAATTTATCTAAATCAACGAAATCAGATTCAGTATTTGGCTTAGCTAATGTATTATCTACTTTGTAAGGATGCTTTGATTCGTTTACTAAACAATATTTTAAAGGATATAAATATAAATTACTAAGAATTATATTATTTATTGTTTCAATAGCATTTTTCATAACTTTACTCTGGCAATCCCATAGAAGTAGCTACTTTCCAAGAAATGAAGTTCTTCCAGGTCATATCTTTACCATCTCTCCCTTTTGAAGTTGAAACTTTGATGTAAATTCTCTTTCCAATTAGGATGTCAAGAGCATCTTCTAAAAGTTCAGAATTTGTAAAACATTCTTTTTCAAGAAGAGGCTCTCCCGGGATATTTCCTTCAAATTTTAGCATATCTGTAACAAATCTTTTAACGTTTTGTTCAGTTGCAAGAGGAAAGTAAATAAATAATTTTCTATTTTTTGTTCCATTGTTTCTAACCAAAGTTGGCTCAGTACTTTCATCACTAAAATCCATATCATAGCCATCATCTACTATCTTCATTTGAAATGCTACTTGAGGATTTCCACTGTTTTTAGAAACGGTTAATTCTGCTTTTTCCACTTCGCAAAGATAATGACCATCTTTTACTTCCGAATATCCAGAGCTCTCACTAGTAACGTCTTCTAAATCTACTTTCCCTAATAGGTCGTCAAGATTTCCTAAGATTGATTTTAATTCTTCATTTTCCATTTTTCTCTCTCCTTATTACTTTTTATTGGCTTTTAGAGCTGCTAATTTTGCTTTGATATTTGCAATTTTTTCGTCGTTTGTCAACTCTTTTTGTTGAGTAACTTCATTTTGAGTTTCTTCAACTTTTTCATTTTGAACTTCTTCTTGTTGAATAACCTCTTCTTTAATTTCTATTTTTTGAGGTTCTTCTTTAATTTCTGGTTTAACTTCGCTGGCAGTCTCTTTTTTGATTTTTTTAGATTCTTTTTTAGGTTCAGAAGAAGTCATTTCTGTGTCTATTCCAATAATTCCTGCAAAAGTTTTAAAATCAAGAGGAATGTCGTGTGGAACTGTGTTTTCGTTTATTCCTCTACAAATACCAAATTCATTTTCTTTTGGAACGAGTGATAAATATCTTCTTTTAATAAGAGTTCCTTCCTCAGTTTCTTCTGCTTTTAAATAGCATCTTAAGAAGTATCTTACTCTTCCCTCAAGTTGATCTAGAACTTTATCCGGCAAACGATTAGAAGGAACGTACTTGGTTTTTTCTACTCCTCTTCTATCTTTTACTGTTGTAGAATAGCCGTGCATAATAAATATAATGTGCTTATCAAGACCAATGAGCTTGCACATTTCAATAAAGAACTCATTTCTTGTTGTGTCATATCCTTTACCGTAACCAATATCTGACACGTGTTCTATTCTATTTTTGATACAATATTCTTGTTCACACCATTTAAACAAGTCTTCCGTTAAATCAATAACGATTGTCTCGTAGTTTGAGAAATCCATTTTAAAAGCTTTTTTGGCTTCTTCCCAACTATTTACTTGAATGTGATCTTTTTCTTTTGCTCCAAAATCTTCAAGCCACTCGTAATTTCCATCAGTTGTAATAAAGAATGGTTTTGGGGCTTGTGAAGCAAACACTGATTTTCCTACCCCTGGCTCTCCATAAAGAGCCATCTTTATTTTTTTCATTTTCTCTCTCCTTTTTTATTTAGTTTTTGTGTCTTCTTCTGACAAAAGTTTTAGGACGTTTTCAGTAGTTATTTCTTGAAAAGTAATATATAATTTATTGACAACGTTTTGAATTTCTAGTAAAGAATAATTATATTTTGGATAAAGTTCTTTCCAGATATTGATCGCGTCCACACTAAAGACAACTACTCTTTTTCCGACTATGTTAATTCTAAACGGTTCATCTGAATTATGATAAGTTAATCTAGAAGTAGTATTTGTTCTCACCAAAATACTCTTTCCAGAAGAATCTAATTCAAACTCATATTTTTCTTTCATAGCGGTTAAATCATCAGTTGAAATTAGCTTAACATTGTTTCTCTTCATCTCTTACCTCCTTTTATCTAAGTATACTATATTATAACATAAATTTTTTTAAAAATAAACTAATTTTACCTATATTTTAAAAAATTTTTTAATTTTTTTCTTTTTCATAAGTTTTTTCGTAAATTTTTAATAAATCTTCGTTATAAAGGTAGTTTCTTTTAATATAATTTATATCATACTTTTCTAAAAGATCTTTGAACTTACTATATTTATTTAATATAATATCATCATTATCAGCATAATCAATTGTTTTCATATCAATATCATAGCAATCTCTTATTTCTTCAAATTTTTCTTCATTTTCATTCCAAATATAATCTTTTATATTATACAATAAATAATTATCAGGAGTTTTATAGTAAATATCAAAATATTCGCTTTTGCCATATTTTCCTTTAGCATTAGCAAAATTAATAAAATATGACTTAGTTTTATTAATATTTACTGCGAAATCACATTCTTTTGCTAAATTTTTTATATAATTACCAATTGAAGTTGAATCTAGTTCTTCTGGATTGTATTCGTGATAATTTATATAATTGTCATCGTTCATTTCATATTCAAATTTAAGTCTATTTTTAAATTGGTCGTCATTTTCAGTTTTTTTCTTTCTAATTTGAGTTTTTCTAAGATTTATAATTCCTATTTTATAAATAGGGACATTTGGAAAGCATTCTTTTAATAAAAATACATATCTGTAAATTTGGTCTAAATAATCATCCCAATTAGGTTCAAATGAACTGGTCTTATAGTCTAAAACTATAAATCCTTTGTCTGTAAATAACAATAGGTCTATTATTCCTAAAAACTCATTATACCCTTCTTCACTTATTTTGGAATTTAATTTTCCAGTCAAAGTTATTTCGTGAGTTTCTTCTAATAGATTTATTTTAGAACCATCATACCCGGTTAATATTTTATCAAATATAGATTCTTTATTCTTTAAGAATCCGTGGACTATCGCTTCTGCTAGAATTTGCTCTTCAGAATAATTATCTACTTGCCTAAAATTTCCTTCTTCTTTATAATAATCACTTAAATCCTCATTATTGTGTTCTAATCCCCAATGAATAGCAGATCCAAGTGAAAGTGATTTTGGCTTTTCTTTTAAATGTATTCCTTGTTTATAACTTAAGTAGTATCCCATCGGATTATCTACTATAGTATTTAACTTGCTGTGACTCCACATATTTTTTCTCTCTCTTTTTAAATAAATTTATTTTAGTTTTTTCATAATATTCAGCATAAACAAAGTCTGATTTATGGAATATTATTTGTCCAAAGCTTATAATATTTTCTTCTGATTCTAACAATGAAAAAAATTCTTCTACATATTTTTCAGAAGGCAACTCCGCAATTATAAAATTTTTAATAGGTTTTAATTTAATTTTTAAAACGATATAATTTTCTTTAATCATTTTATTTATCCCCTTTTTGAAATTTTAATTTTTTATCTTGTATTAATTTAAAAAATTCTTGCTTTACTTCTCTTTTATAACGAGGTTTTTTATTTTCCTTGCACCACAACAAAAAATCTTCGTCAGTTACTCCAAGCTCATTAAAAATTTGTTTATTCATTTTTTAGTTGAATCTTCAATTAATTGCAATAGCGCTTCAGTTGGAAGAGTTTCCAAATAGGCTTTTTCTTCAATCGATAAATCTTCATTTTCATAAATTTTATTTCTTAATTCTACTTTGTCTCTCTCATTTTGGTTTAAAAGAGATTGAATTGTATTTATTGATAAATTTTTTATTTGGACGTCTAGATTTTTACTCATAATCACTTGTGGATTTTCAAAACTTTCTTTCTTTAACTCTATTAAATCAATTAACATTTTGGCGACGGCCAATTTATCTCTTGATTTTAACTGGTCTCCAATAGGGACGTTTTCGTCAGTTAATAAAGATGTTAAATATCCACCAATTTCATCTAATGATAATAACTTGTTATTAAATTGCCTATGATACAATGCTCTATTTATTCTACGTATTTCTTGCTGAGTATTCCAAGAAACAAAATATTGTTTTGCCACATCCATATCAATCCCCGTTAATTCAGCAGCAGTCTCAACGTTCTTAAATTGAACGTAATATTCAATAAATTTCTTTTGTCCTTCACACATATTATATTTGTTTTCAGGATCTACTATTAAAGAATATTCAAGACTAGTTTCTACTTCTTGAATATGACTCTTTTGTAATTGATTTACTTCTGCTTCAGATAAAATTAATGAAGATTTATTTTTAGATTTCCGCTTTTGCATAATTTATAAATTCTCTACCTCCTTTTATCAAATATTTACATTTATATTATAATATATTTTAATAAAAAAGTAAACTAATTTTTACTTAAAAATAAATTTATTTTCAAATAAAAAACTCCTTTTGTGAAAAGGAGTTTATATAGTTCGTTAGTGAACTACTCTGCAGCAGTTGTTTTTATTAAAGAGAGAGAAACGCTGCTGCTCGTTAATTTGTCTTAGAAACAAATTTCACTCTCAATTTAAAACAAGGTAAGAAAACTGTTAAACTATTAATAGGAAGGTGAGTGAATATTTATGGTAGGTGTGTGATTTTCTAAGACGCAGAAGAAATATATTTCTTCTATTATTATTATAATATATTTTTATAAAAAAGTAAACTGATTTTTAATATAATTTTTAATTTTTATTATTTAATTTCTAATGTTGTTAGCAAGTAGTCCACGAACCTATCCCAATTCAACTTGACTTGTCCGTAGATGTCAACTTTGACACCCTCTTTATCAAACAACCCAGCAACGATGATTTCATACTCGCACTTTGCCCAATAGGAGTAGCGTAGCGCACCTTCTACATCTTTAACGAAAGCGTCAATATCTTTAGTCTTGTCGTGAGCCTTGATTGCCTTATTAAAGAAGTAAATGAAGTTGCCAGACAATGTGAACACATTTGCGGTTTCAACTTTGTTGTTGTAGTGAACATATACTTGCCAATTAAGTTTTTCTATTAGTTTCTTTTTCATTCTATATCTCCTTTATTTATTAAATACTCGTGAATTTGTCCCCAGCAAGAATAGTCGTAGGGTATCCACCCACACATATCTTGGTTGGCATATCTCAATGCGGCTTGTTTGTAGGTTTCGTTCCCGCTCTCATAAAGCAACTTGAAGGCTTGGAAGTTGATGTATCTCTCACAAGCAGTGAATAACTTTAAGTGCAGATACTCGTGTGTGAAGTAAAACATAAACTCGTAGTCAGCCAAGTCATTGTGCATTGTGATTACTCTGAACGCCATATTGGTTTGCCCATATCTGTTGATGCTATTTAAGTCCCTTTCGTTGTAGAAATATTGTTGCCACCCCGCTAGGACCTCTATGTCTTTTTTAAATCGCTCTCTATCCTCGCACTCGACAATGGCATAAGTGATTGGAAGTTTATCAGCAGTCTTGTATTCCATTCGGTTGATAATGCGTGGCACGAAGGTCGTTGTCAAGAAATAGAGCATTATTACAATAACTATCGACATATATGTCCAAAAGAATATTTTACTTGTTTTCTTCATTCCTTATCTTCCTCGAGAACAATACCTTCTTTTCTTAAAAACTCCAAAATTTTATCAGTGAGCCTTTTGTATCCAGCAATTGCTTGCCACAAATACGATCTTGTGACTCCCATTTTATGAGCGAGCATTGCAGTGTTTACTCCTTTATCAATCATTTGTTTTTTTACTGATTTAATTTCTTCGTTTGATAGTATGTAGTGAATCGTTACAATTTTTTTCATTTCTCACCCCTTTACTTTTGATATTCTTTCAAAATGGCGTCTAAAATTTCAAATATTCTATTAATTCGCAAACCATAGCAATGCGTGTTTGT